>NZ_JAQMHU010000013.1:0-95533 GCF_028307415.1 Curtobacterium uvaldense
CCGGAAGCTAAGCCTCTCAGCGCCGATGGTACTGCAAGGGGGACCTTGTGGGAGAGTAGGACGCCGCCGGACTCAACTTCAGCAACACCAGGAAACCCCTGACCGTGATCGGTCAGGGGTTTCCTGCGTTTCCGGGCCGACCTCGGAGAACTGCACCGCGATCGCCGGGGGAGTGGTCGGCAGTATGATCGGCCGACGACGAAGGAGAGCGATGAGCGATCACCGCGAGGTCGCGCCGCCGGAGCCGGGAGCCGCATGGCCGGCGTTGACCGATGCCACGCGAGCAGCACTGCGGGAGATCCTCGTGCACGGAGTGCTGTCGCGTGCGGAGATCGCCCGGTCGCTCGGGCTCTCGCGCGCGAGTCTGACACGAGCCGTCCGGACCCTGCAGGAGTACCGGTTCGTGACCGAGGTCGGCACCGGTCTCCGGGGCGTCACCGGGCGCCCCTCGGAGCTGCTGCGAGCGAGTTCGGGCGCGTGGGAGTTCCTCGGCATCAAGTTGACCGCGGACCGCCTCTACGCTGCCGTCACGGACCTCGGCGGACGTGTCCTGGCCCTGCACGAGGAGGCCGTGTCGGACACCGGACCGCAGGCGCTGGTGCGGCAGGTGACCGAGGTGGTCCGGGTGCTCCGCGCAGCGTCGCCGGCGATCTGTGCGCTCGGGGTGTCCGTGCCCGGTGACGTCGTCACCCGGGGCGGTGTCTCCGTCGTCGAGGTGTCCCAGTTCCTCGGGTGGCGCGACGTCCCGCTGTCGGGCCTCCTCGAGACCGCGACGGGACTGGTCACGTACGCGTCCAACGACGTGGACGCCCTCACGGCGAAGGAGCACTGGATCGGTGCGGGCGCCGGGGTGCGGTCGATGGCGCTCGTCACCGTCGGGACCGGCGTCGGGTTCGGCCTCGTGACCAACGGCGAGGTGTCGGAGGGCGCACACGGGCGCTTCGGCCGGGTCGGCCACCTGCCGGTCTACGGCGGCGGCCCCGACTGCGGGGTCGGGCACCACGGGTGCGTGTCGAGCTACCTGCCGAGTTCGATCATCGCCCGGAACGCGGGGGCGGTCGACGAGGGCTACGACGAGGTCGTGGAGCGTGCCCGCACCGGCGAGCCGAGGGCGCTGCAGGCGCTCCGGGACGCCGGTACCGCCCTCGGCGCGCTGTTGTCGACGGTCGTCACGCTCGTCGATCCGGAGTCGATCGTCCTGACCGGCGACGGCCTGCCGGTGTACGACATCGCTCGGGCCGAGGTCGACGAGGCCTTCCGGCGCGGGCTGCGTCCGTACGAGGCGGCCGTCACCGTCGTCGTGCAGCCGTTCGAGTTCTCGGAGTGGGCCAGGGCGGCCGCCGTGCTGGCGATCCGGCGGTCGCTTCGCTCCTGAACGGGCTCGTGCAACCGCTTAGTTACACAAGTTGACAAAGGTCGTCGGCGGACGGGATGCTGGTCGTGTCCACCGTCGAAGGAGATGTCGTGACCGCTGCCCGTTCCGTGCCCTGGCCCACCGAGGGGCTCTCCTTCGGTGGTGACTACAGTCCCGAGCAGTGGCCGCGCGAGGTGTGGGACGAGGACGTCCGCCTGATGCGTGAGGCCGGGGTGAACCTGGTCACCGTCGGCGTGTTCTCCTGGGCGCTGCTCGAACGATCGCCGGGGGAGTACACCTGGTCGTGGCTCGACGAGGTGCTCGACCTGCTGCACGCCAACGGCATCGCGGTCGACCTCGCCACCCCGACGGCAGCTCCGCCGAACTGGTTGCTCACGGCGCACCCCGAAGTGCTGCCGGTCGACGCCACCGAGCGGCGCGAACGTCCCGGCGGCCGACTAGGCTGGTGCCCGGCGTCCGCGGTGTTCCGGGCGCACGCGCTGCGCATGGTCGAGGCGATCGCCGAACGCTACGGCCGGCACCCGGCGGTGCGGCTGTGGCACGTCAGCAACGAGCTCGGTGGCGGCAACGCCCGCTGCTACTGCGAGGTGTCAGCCGCGGACTTCCGGCGGTGGCTTGGCGACCGGTACGGCGACGTCCACGCGGCGAACGCCGCGTGGGGTACGGCCTTCTGGGGCCACACCTACACGTCGTTCGACGAGGTCTCGCCGCCGCGCGGTGTCGGCGGCGCGCCGAACCCGGGCCTCGCACTCGACTTCGAGCGGTACTCGTCGGACGCCCTCCTCGCGCACTACAGCGCCGAGCGGGAGGTCATCGAGCAGTACTCGGATGCACCAATCACCACGAACTTCATGGTCGGCCCTGGCTCGCAGGTGGTCGACTATGCCGAGTGGGCACAGCACGTCGCCATCCCGGCGAACGACCACTACACGCTCGTCGACGACCCAGACCGGGCTGAGGACCTCGCTGCGTCCGCCGACCGGATGCGCGGTATCGCAAGGGGTCGGACGCCGTGGCTGCTCATGGAGCACTCGACCGGTGGCCCGAGCTGGCAGCAGCGCAACCGGGCGAAGGAGCCCGGCGAGCTCGTGCGGAACTCCCTCGCGCACGTCGCTCGGGGCTCCGACGGCGCGCTCTTCTTCCAGTGGCGCGCCTCGACCGCCGGGGCGGAGCAGTTCCACTCCGCGATGGTCCCGCACGCCGGCACCCGGACGCGGGTCTGGCGGGAGGTGTGCGAGCTCGGCCGAGCACTCGCGGCGCTGGCGCCGGCGCAGGGCGCACCGGTCGAACCAGCCCGGGTCGCGATCGTCGTGGACGAGGCCTCCGGATGGGCGCTGCAGGCCGGGCTCAAGCCGCACCGTGGGCTGCGGTACGGGCACGAGGTCCGAGCGTGGCACACCGCGTTCTGGCGTCGCCAGGTCACCACCGACGTGGTGCCCCTCGACGCCGACCTCAGCGGCTACGACGTGGTCGTCCTGCCCACCCTGTTCGTCGTCGACGCCGCCTCGGCAGCGCGGATCTGTGCGGTCGTCGACCGCGGTGCGACCCTGCTCGTCACCTACGCGTCGGGCGTCGTGGACGAGACCGCTCGGGTGCTGACCGGTGGGTACCCGGGTGCCTTCCGGGACGTCCTGGGTGTCTGGGCGGAGGAGTTCGTCCCGCTCCAACGGGACCAGCACGCGCGGCTCGACGACGGCACGCGCGTCACCGACTGGGCCGAGGACCTCGTGGTGGAGGACGCCGACGTGGTGCTCGGCCACGTCGACGGTCCGCTCGCCGGTCGCCCGGCGGTCACCCGCCGCGCCGTCGGCGGCGGCGCCTGGTACGTCTCCGCGATGCTCGACCAGGACGGCGTGCAGCGGCTCGTGGACCGGATCGTCGAGGAGCGGGCGGTGCCGCGGACGGTCACCGCGCCTCCCGGCCTGGAGGCGGTGCGTCGCGTCCGCGACGACGGCTCCGGCCTCCTGTTCCTCCTCAACCACCGCGACGACGACGTCACCGTCGTCGCGTCCGGTACGGACCTGCTGGACGGCTCCGAGCACGGTCCGGAGACCGTCGTGCCTGCCGGTAGCGTCCGCGTGCTGCTCGAGGCGGCGACGGCATGACCGTCGTCGATCGTGCCGGCTCCGCGATCGGGGTCCCGGAGCGGGTGGTGCACGCGCTGCGGGGTGGTGGCGTGGGGCTGGTGCTCGCGACCCGACCCGACGGGCTGCCCGAGGTGCTGCACTGGGGCCGTGACACCGGACCGCTGCCGGCGTCCGACACGGCCGACCTCGTGCTCGCACAGGACCGGGCGGTGTCGCCGAGTGCCTACGACGCCGCGTGGCCGCTCACGCTCCTGCCCACCGAGCACGACGGGTGGGAGGGACGGCCGGGGATCGCGGGGCAGGTCGGCGGACGGCCGCTCGTGCCGGTCTGGGACGAGGTCGCGGTCGCCGGGACCGACGCCGAGCTCGTCGTCGACGCGACGTCGGACGAGCTGACGCTGTCGATCGTCCTCGCTCTCGACGCCGCTGGTGTGCTCCGGATGCGGCAGACGGTGACGAACACCGGCGACGAGGACGTCGAGTTGTCGGCGCTCGAAGCCGTGTTGCCGATCGGGGACCGTGCGGCCGAGGTGCTCGACCTGGCGGGGAAGTGGACGCGCGAGCGGACCCCGCAGCGGAGGGCGCTGACCGACGGGGTGCACGTGCGCGAGAGCCGTCGTGGCCGCACCGGACACGACGCCCCGACGCTGACGGCGCTCGGTACGGCCGGGTTCGACGACGCACTCGGCGAGCTGTGGGCGGTGCACCCCGCGTGGAGCGCGGACACCGTGCACCGCATCGACCGGTTGGCGGAGGCGCGGACCCTGCTCGGCGCGGGCGAACTGCTGCGCGCGGGCGAGGTGGTCCTGCGACCAGGTGAGACCTTCTCCGCTCCCGAGACGGTCTTCGTCTGGAGCGACGCCGGGCTCGACGGGTTGTCCGCTCGGTTGCACGACTCGCTGCGAGCGCGGTCCGGGCACCCGACCACCCCGCGACCGGTCGTCCTCAACACGTGGGAGGCGGTGTACTACCGGCAGGAGCTGGAACCGCTGCTCGACCTGGCCCGAGCGGCGGCGGACGTCGGGGTCGAGCGGTTCGTCCTCGACGACGGCTGGTTCACCGGCCGCAGGTCCGACACCACGTCGCTCGGCGACTGGACGGTCGACGCCGAGGTATGGCCGGACGGGCTCGGCCCGCTCGTCGACGGCGTCCGGGCACTGGGCATGGACTTCGGGCTCTGGTTCGAGCCGGAGTGCGTCAGCCCGGTCTCCGCGCTCGCCGAGGCGCACCCGGACTGGTTCCTGCAGGACCCCGGCACATCGCGGACCTGGCGGCACGAGTACACGCTCGACTTCGCCCGCGCCGAGGTCCGCGAACACGTGCTCGACCGGATGTCCGCGGTGATCGAGGAGCACCACGTCGACTTCGTGAAGTGGGACCAGAACCGCGACGTCGTGCAGACCGTGCACGCGGGACGGGTCGGCCTCGGCGCTCACACCCGCGGGGTGTACGCGGTGATGGACGAGCTGCGGCGACGGCACCCGTGGCTCGAGATCGAGGCGTGCGCGTCCGGTGGTGCCCGGGTGGACCTCGGTGTGCTCGAGCGGACCGACCGGGTGTGGGCCTCGGACTCGAACGACGCGATGGAGCGACTCGCGATCCAGCGGTGGACGGAGCTGCTGCTGCCGCCGGAGCTGATCGGCTCGCACGTCGGCCCCGAGGTCTCCCACACCACGGGCCGACACCTCGACCTGGACTTCCGGATGGCGGTGTCGCTGTTCGGCAGCGCCGGCATCGAGACCGATGTCACGCGCTGCACGCCCGCCGAGCGGGACCGGCTGCGGGAGTGGACGGCGCTGTACAAGCGGGAGCGCGGGCTGCTGCACTCCGGGCGCGTGCACCACGTGGACCTCGGCGACGCCGGTCTCGCGACGACGGTCGTCGTCGGTGCCGACCGCGACCGGGCACTCGCGCGGGTCGTGCGGACCGAGACCGGACCGCGGGCGCTCGCGGTGCCGCTGCGCTTCCGCGGGCTCGACCGCGAGCGGCGCTACCGGGTGGCGCCGGTGAACGGCCTGCGCGTCCCGGAGGGCGTCGACGTCACGCGGACGCCGTGGCTGGAGCGGGGGAGCGTCGAGCTGTCCGGAGCCGTGCTCGAGGACCTGGGCGTCCGGCTGCCGTCGCTCGCGCCCGGGACCGCACTGGTGCTCGAGGCGCAGGCGGTTTGAGTCGCGGTTCCCATCCGACGGCCGCCGAGCCTCGGCCAGGCGGACACCTTCGCGGTCCAGGACCGCGAAGGTGTCCGGCTGCGCGAGCCTCGGCCGGAGGGGGCCGTCTGCGGCCGCCCCTCAGTGCAGCAGGTCGCCGGCGTGCCGGAGGACGAGCGGGCCGACGAGCGCATTGGCGTCGACGCCCGGCGCACGCGACACGGTGAACACGGCCTGCTCGCCCGGCAGCAGGGACACCAGACCCTCGTCCGCCCGGGCGCTCGCCACGAGCCGGTCCGGGAAGAGCGACAGGTCACGGACGTAGCCGGTCGCCGTGACCGTGACCCGGGCGCCGTCGTCGGTCGGCTCCACCTCGGTCGTGAACGGTCGGCGTGCGAGGCGCTGGTCCACCACCTCGGCGAGGTCGTGCACCCGTCGACCGGAGGCGGTGCCGGTGACGACGAGGACCTCGCCGGCGGTGTCCTCCGACCGGGCGACCTCGGCCGACAGCGGCACCCGGACCGCGTCCGCCGGCGCGACCGTCACGGACGCGCTCGTCGTCGCGAGGACGGTGCCGTCGAAGGACCGCCGCTCGACGACGAGGTCGTCCACGACGGGCCCGGCACCGGCGTTGACCACGACGACCTCGGTGCCGGTGCCGTCCTCCGACCGCTGGACGGTGGCGACCACCGGACGGTACGCCTGCCGGACCGCGTACCAGACCGGCTTGCGGTGGCCGGCGTGGTCGACCAACGCCCACGAGACGACGGGCCAGTCGTCGTTCAGCTGCCAGACCACCATGCCGGTGTTGTCCGGCGTGCGGGAACGGAACCAGTCCATGCCGAACCGGATCGCGTGCGCCTGGTTCAGCTGCGCCGCCCAGTGCCAGTCCTCGATGCTCCGCGGCTCGGGCAGGTGCCCGCGCATGCCGTCGGCGAGCTTCCGGTTGCCCTCGTGCGCCTTCTGGTGCACGAGCATCTCGTGGCCGTCCGGGTCGAGCGGTTCCTCGTGCACCACCGCGGTCAGCGTGGACCAGGCCGGCGGCCCCTGGTACCCGAACTCGGCGACGAACCGGGGGCGCCACTCGGCGTAGGCGGTGTAGTCCTTGGTGTTCCACACGTCCCAGACGTGCACGGTGCCGTTGCGGTCGTCGTTCGGGTGGAGGTACTCGTCGAACGAGAACGGGGACCCGGGCGTGTACGGGCGGGTCGGGTCGAGCTCGGCGACGATCGCGGGCAGCAGGGACCGGTAGTACCCGTTGCCCCAGGTCCGCCCGACGAGCGACGGACGCCAGCCCCACTCGGCGTACGCGACGAGGTTCTCGTTGTTGCCGTTCCAGACCACGAGCGAGGGGTGCGGGCTGAGCCGGGTCACGGCCTCGCGGACCTCGGGCTCGACCTCGTCGGCGAGCCAGGGCTCCTCGGCGTAGGCGGCACAGGCGAACAGGAAGTCCTGCCACACGAGCACGCCGAGTTCGTCGCAGCGGTCGTAGAGGTCGTCGGACTCGTAGATCCCGCCGCCCCAGATCCGGAGCAGGTTGACGTTCGCCTCGACCGCGTCGTCGATCCGTTCGGCGTACCGCTCCGGCGTCATCTCGGTGAGGTACGCGTGGTCCGGGATCCAGTTCGCCCCGCGCACGATCACGGGCTCGTCGTTCACCCGGAGCAGGAACGGTGCACCGCCCGCGTCGGCAGCGGTGTCGAGCGTGACCGTCCGGAAGCCGACGCGGCCGGTCCAGACGTCGTCGCCGACCTCGACGCGGACGTCGTACAGGGGCTGCTCGCCGTGGCCGCGCGGCCACCAGACCGCGACGTCGGGGAGCTCGAGGCGCACGGCTGCGGACCCCGCGGCACGACCACCGGTGACGGGACGCGACCCGGTGACCGACGTCCCGTGTCCGGAGACGGTGACCCGCGCCTCCAGGCCGGTGCCGGTGGTGCCCGCGACCTCGGGCGCGGAGCCGATGTGCTGGCGGAACCCGCCCGGGGTACGGGCGTGCTCGACGTCGACGTGCGCGCTGAGCATGCCGGTGGTGCCGTCGACGTCGACGAGGGGGCGGACCGCGGCGATGCGGGTGCCGCTCCAGGACTCGATGCCGATCGACCGCCAGATGCCGCTCGTCGCGACGTCGACGCCCCAGTCCCAGCCGAAGTTCGACGCATTCTTCCGGAGTGCGTTGTACGGGTGGTGGTTGACGTGGGGGAGTTCGCCTCCGTGCTGTTCCGACAGGCGGACGGCGGCCGGGACCGGCGCGTCGAACGTGACCACGAGCTCGTTGTCGCCCGGTCGGAGCAGGTGCCCGACGGGGAACCGGTACGAGCGGTGCTGGTTCGCGCTCGTGCCGACGACGAGCCCGTTCAGTTCGATCGTGGCGAGGGTGTCGAGCCCTCCTGCCACCAGGTCGTGTCGTTCCTCGGTGCGCTCGCCGTCCCAGGTGAAGGTCCGACGGTAGCGCCACACGGTGTCGCCGATCCACTGCGTCGCCGCCTCGCCGTCGCCGTCGAACGGGTCCGGGATCCGTCCCGCGCGGAGCAGGTCGGTGTGCACGCACCCCGGCACCACCGCCTCGGTGGGGGACCGGAAGGGCTCGGACTCCGCCGGTCCGGTCACCGCCTCGAGGGTCCAGGGGCCGTCCAGTGTCGTGCGCTCCATCGCGCCTCCTCAGATCGTCGTGCGGATGCTTGACCGGGTTAGTTTAGCCGTGTAACAATCGCCGTCAACGAACTGGACTGCGACGGAGCAGCCCGAGAGGACAACGATGTCAGCACTCAACCGTTCACGGCGGCTCGCCATCGCAGCCGCGGCCCTCGTCACCACCGCAGGACTGGCACTCACGGGGTGCAGCTCGAGCGGGAACGCGGCGTCGTCCGACTCCGCATCGACCCTCGTCGCCTACACCGGACAGTCCGGCGACTACCAGATCAACTTCAACCCGTGGTCCCCGTCCAACATCGGCGGCATCGGGACGATCTACGAGGGCCTGTTCTTCGTCACCAACGCCAACACGAACGAGCCGAAGCCGCTCCTCGGGGAGCGCTACGAGTGGAACGCCGACGGCACGCAGCTGACCATCGAGCTCCGCGACGGCGTCACGTGGAGCGACGGCGAGCCCTTCACCGCGAAGGACGTCGTGTTCACGCTCGACATGCTCGCGGAGAACAAGTCGATCAACTCGATCGGCTACTCGGGCACGGCGAAGGCCGAGGGGGACTCCACCGTCGTCGTCTCGTTCGACGAGCCGTCGTTCGTGCTCGGCCCGAACCTGCTCGGCAAGACCTGGATCGTGCCCGAGCACCTCTGGAAGGACGTCGACCCGGCGACCGACGTCATGCGCGAGCCCGTCGGCACCGGGCCGTACACGCTCGGGAACTTCAAGGCGCAGGCGTTCACCCTGCAGGCGAACGAGGACTACTGGGGCGGCGCACCCGCCGTGAAGACCGTCCGCTACCTGTCGCTCTCCGGCAACACGGCCGGTGCCGACGCCCTGAAGCAGGGTTCGATCGACTGGCAGACCGGCCCCGTCCCGAACATGGACGACATCAAGGGCAACTACCCCGGCTACGACGGCATCACGATCGGGCAGAACCAGATGGCACTCATCACCTGCGCCGACACGGCGCTCGGGTGCTCCGGCCCGCAGACCGACCCGGCCGTCCGCCACGCCGTCGCCGACGCGATCAACCGCAAGCAGCTCAACTCGCTGGCGTTCGCGAACACCGCCAGCGACATCTCGCCGACCTTCGCGTTGACGACGCTGCAGGAGGACATGATCTCGAAGGACGTCGAGCCGGCGGTGATGGCGAACTCGCCGGACCTCGACGCGGCAGCCGCCACCCTCGAGGACGCCGGGTGGGCGAAGGGCTCCGACGGCATCTACGCGAAGGACGGCCAGCGCCTGTCCATGACCGTCGAGGTCGTCACCGGCTGGACGGACTACATCACCGCCATCGACACGATGACCCAGCAGCTCAAGGCCGCCGGCATCGAGCTCAAGGCACAGCAGTCGTCGTGGAACGAGTGGACGGACAAGAAGACCAAGGGCACGTTCCAGCTCGTCATCGACTCGCTCGGTCAGGGTCCGACCGCGAACCCCTACTACCTGTACAACAACAACCTCGCGACGTCGAACACCGCGGAGGTCGGCGAGGCCGCGTCGACCAACCGTGCGCGGTACAGCAACCCCGCGGTGGACGAGGCGCTCGCGAAGCTGAAGACCATCGACCCCGAGGACACCGCCGCGACGCAGCCGGAGTTCGACACGATCCAGCAGCACCTCGTCGAGGACATGCCCTACATCCCGATCATGACGGGCGGCACCACGAGCGAGGTGCACACCGCCAAGTTCACCGGCTGGCCCACCCAGGACGACCTGTACGCCTTCCCCGCGATCTGGGCGAGCCCGGACAACGCCGAGGTGTTCAAGGCCCTGAAGCCGGTCAAGGGCTGACGGCGGACCGCGACCGAGGAGCACGCGCATGCAGTACTTCCTGCGCAAGATCGGCTTCTACGTCGTCGCCCTCTGGGCGGCGCTGACGCTGAACTTCATCATCCCCCGGCTCCTGCCCGGGAACCCGGTGGACATCCTGCTCGCCAAGCTCCAGCAGCGCGGCGGCCAGGTCACCCCGGAGACCAGGGAGGCGTACCAGCTGCTCCTCGGTGGCGACTCCTCGCAGCCGCTCATCGCACAGTACGGGCAGTACCTGGGCAACGTGTTCCGCGGTGACCTCGGGGTGTCGGTGAGCTACTTCCCGGCACCCGTCACCGAGGTGATCGGGAGCTCGCTGCCCTGGACCATCGCCCTCGTCGGCATCGCGACCATCCTGGCCGCGGTCATCGGCGTCGCCCTCGGCGCCTTCGTCGGCTGGAAGCCCGGCACCTGGCTCGACTCGTTCGTCCCGGCCACCACGCTGCTCGCCGCGGTGCCGTACTTCTGGCTCGCGCTCATCCTGGTGTACTTCTTCGCCACGGGGATCCACCTGTTCCCGGCCCAGGGCGGCTACGACGTCGTCCTGGACCCGGGGTTCAACGGTCCGTTCCTCATGTCCGCGCTCGAGTACGGCGTGCTGCCAGCGGCGACGATCGTGCTCGCATCGCTCGGCGGTTGGTTGCTCGGGATGCGGAACATGATGGTGTCGACGCTGTCCGAGGACTACATCACCACGGCGCTCGCGAAGGGCCTGCCGCCCGGCAAGGTGCTCCGCAACTACGCCGCCCGCAACGCCGTGCTGCCGTCGGTCGCCGGGTTCGCGATCTCGCTCGGCTTCATCGTGTCGGGGTCGGTCGTGACCGAGCAGGTGTTCTCGTACCCGGGCATCGGGTCGAAGCTCCTGTCCGCGGTCACGAACAACGACTACGCGCTCATGCAGGGCATCTTCCTGTTCATCACCCTCGCCGTGCTCGGCGCCAACCTCGTCGTCGACCTGCTGTACGGGCTCATCGACCCGCGCACCCGGGCCCGGAGCTAGGAGGACTCGACCGTGACCAACATCCAAGAGGAGACCGAGCCCACCGTCGGTGCGCTCGCCGAGGAGGCCGACGGCCACTCGACGCGCAGCATCGCGACGGCACGCTCGGCGAAGACCCGCGGCGGCCTCCGCCGCTTCCTGCCCACGATGACCCCGTGGCTCGTCACCGGCATCGTGCTCATCCTCGGCGTCACCGCGTTCGGGCTGCTCGGCCCGTTCCTGGTCGGCGACCCGAACGCGATCCGCGACTCCGGTATGCAGCCGCCGACCGGCGAGAACCTGCTCGGCACCACCCAGACCGGTCAGGACGTCCTCGCGCAACTGGCCTACGCCACCCGGGGCAGCCTGCAGATCGGGCTCATCGTCGGGGTGCTCGCGACCGTGCTGTCGGCGTTCTTCGGCATCCTCGGCGCGTACCTCGGCGGGATCATGGACGAGGCGTTCTCGCTCTTCTCGAACGTCTTCCTGGTGATCCCCGGTCTGCCGCTCGTCATCGTCATCTCGGGCCTGGTCCCGCAGGAGGCGCGTGGGCTGTGGACGATCGCGATCGTCCTGGCGATCACGTCGTGGGCCGGGTCCGCCCGCGTCCTGCGCGCGCAGACGATGTCGATCCGCAGCCGCGACTACGTCTCGGCGGCGCGGGTCGCCGGTGAACGGCCGTGGCGGGTCATCGCCGTGGAGATCCTGCCGAACCTGCTGCCGGTGCTCGCGTCGCAGTTCGTGTTCGCGGTGATCGCCGCGATCCTCGGCGAGGCCGGCCTGTCCTTCCTCGGGCTCGGCGCATCGAACTCGTCGACGCTCGGCACGATGCTCTTCTACGCGCAGAACGGGTTCGCGCTCGCGCAGGGCGCCTGGTGGTGGTTCGTGCCGCCGGGGCTGCTCATCGCCCTGCTCGGGATGGGCCTGTCCCTCGTCAACTTCTCCATCGACGAGGTCATCAACCCGAGACTCGCCAACGTGCGAGCACAGCGTCGACGCGAGCGGCAGGCGCGTCGCGACGTCAAGACCACCGACCGGAAGGGGGTCGCCTCGTGACCCGGGATGCCGTCCTCACCATCGACCACCTCGACGTCGTCTACGAGACCGAGCGACCGGTGCACGCAGTCAAGGACGTGTCGCTGTCGCTCGCACCGGGGGAGATCCTCGGCCTCGCGGGGGAGTCCGGCTGTGGCAAGACGACCCTCGCCTACGCCATCACCCGGCTGCACAAGCCACCGGCGAAGGTGACGAGCGGCAGCATCACGTTCCACGACCGCGACGGCAGTGACGTCGACCTGCTCGGGCTGAGCGACGAGCGACTCCGGGCGGTCCGCTGGTCGAAGCTGTCGATGGTGTTCCAGGGCGCGATGAACGCGCTCAACCCGGTCACCACCATCCGCGCGCAGCTCGACGACGCCCTCGTCGAGCACCGGAAGGGCATGCCGAGGAAGGAGCGTCGGGCGATCGCCGAGGACGCGCTCCGACGAGTCGGCGTCGACCCGTCACGCATCACCGCCTACCCGCACGAGCTGTCCGGCGGCATGCGGCAGCGCGTCATGATCGCGATGGCGATGCTGCTCGAGCCGCAGGTGATGATCATGGACGAGCCGACCACCGCGCTCGACGTCGTCGTGCAGCGGGAGATCCTGCGCGAGATCGTCCGGCTGCGGGACGAGCTCGGCTTCGCGGTCGTGTTCATCACGCACGACCTGCCGCTGCTGCTCGAGATCAGCGACCGGATCGCGATCATGCTCCGCGGCGAGGTCGTCGAGTGCGACACCGCCGCGCGCATCCAGCACGAGCCGCAGCACCCCTACACGCAGCGCCTGCTGCGGTCGTTCCCGAGCCTGTCCGGCGCCCGCGGTGACTTCATCCGCACGGGCCTCGGTTTCGAGGAGGTCGCATCGTGACCAGCGTCACCGTCAACCACCTGACCAAGGACTTCCACGTCCGCAAGGGCCTGCGCCGGAACACGCTGCGCGCCGTCGACGACGTGTCCTTCGAGCTGCTGCCCGGCCGGACCGTCGCGCTCGTGGGGGAGTCCGGCTCGGGCAAGTCCACGATCGCCCGGATGCTCGCGAAGCTCGAGTCCGTGTCGAGCGGGACGATCGACGTCCGGCTCGAGGACGGCACCCCCGTCGTCGGGAGCATGTACCGGCGGCACGTGCAGATGGTCTTCCAGGACCCCTTCGCGTCGCTCAACCCGTTCCACTCCATCGAGCACCACATCGCCCGGCCGCTGCAGCTCCACCACCGCACGCGCGGTGCGGACGAGACCCGGGAACGCGTCCGCGAACTGCTCGACCGGGTCAACCTCGACGAGGACTTCGCCGAGCGACGCCCGCACGAGCTCTCCGGCGGCCAGCGGCAGCGCGTCGCGATCGCCCGTGCGCTGGCACCCGGTGCGCAGGTGCTCATCGCCGACGAACCCGTGTCGATGCTCGACGTCTCCATCCGCCTGAGCGTGCTCAACCTGATGGGGCGGCTGCAGCGCGAGGACCACCTCGCCGTCCTGTACATCACGCACGACCTGGCCACCGCGCGGCACTTCTCCGACGAGATCCTGGTGCTCTACCGCGGTCGCGTGGTGGAGCGCGGTCCGTCGGACGCGGTCATCCTCGACCCGCACCACGACTACACGCGCCTGCTCGCCGACGCTGCGCCGGACCCCGAGCGGGTGGACCGGAGGGTGACGGCCGGGCCGGTGGTCGACCGGTCGACGATCGACAACAGCACCTGCTACGACCACACCCTGGGGGCGTGGGTGGACGCACCGGCCGCGCCGGCGGGGGTGCGCTGACCGGCCCCGAGCGGGCAGGGCGTGCGGACGCCGGGACGTCGTCGGTCCCGGTGCCGTGCGCGCGGGCGCCTCGTGTCCGGACCGAGGGGGCGGACACGGGACGCCGGCGGGCGTGCGCCGGATGGCAGTCGGCGTGCGTCACGGCGGACGGGAGGCACGGTGCGGGCAGGCACCGCGCCTCCCGTCCGTCAGCTCCCGAGCGCTGCCCGCAAGTACGGCGCCGTGCGGCTCGTGGCGGACGCCGCGACCTCGCGCGGTGTCCCGGATGCCACGACCTGGCCGCCCTCGTCACCACCGGCCGGACCCATGTCGACGACGTGGTCCGCCTGCGCGACGACCGTCATCACGTGCTCGACCACGACGACGGTGTTGCCCGCGTCGGTGAGCCGCTGGAGCTGCGCGGTGAGGAGTTCGACGTCCGCCGGGTGCAGGCCCGTGGTCGGCTCGTCGAGCAGGTAGAGCGTGTGACCGGTCCGTGCGCGTTGGAGTTCGGTGGCGAGCTTGATGCGCTGGGCCTCGCCGCCGGACAGCTCCGGCGCGGGCTGCCCGAGTCGGAGGTAGCCGAGGCCGACGCTGCGCAGGGCATCCAGCGCGCGGGCGGCGGCGGGCAGGTCGGCGAGGGCGTCCGATGCCTCGTCGACGGTCATGCCGAGGACGTCCGCGACGGTCGAGCCGGCCCGGCGGACCTCGAGCGTCTCGGCGTTGTACCGGGCACCGTGGCACTCCGGGCACGGCGCCCAGCTGCCCGGAAGGAACAGGAGCTCGACGGAGACCGAGCCCTCGCCCTGGCAGACCTCGCAGCGGCCGCCCTCGACGTTGAACGAGAACCTCCCGGCGGTCCAGCCACGTTCCCGGGCGTCCTCGGTCGCGGCGAAGGCCTGCCGGACGGCATCGAACATGCCCGTGTAGGTCGCGAGGTTCGAGCGGGGTGTGCGGCCGATCGGCTTCTGGTCGACCTCGACGACGCGGGACACGAGCGGGTGCTGCGTCGCGACCGACGGCAGCACGCCACCGACGAGCGACGACTTGCCCGAGCCGGAGACCCCGGTCACCGCGGTCAACACCCCGAGGGGCAGGTCGACGTCGAGCCCGTTCCCGTCCTGGCCGCGCAGGTTGTGCAGGGTGAGGCCACGGAGTTCGAGCGTGCCCACGGGTTCGCGCTGCTCGTGCTCGACGGGCGAGGTCCGGGGCTGCAGGTAGCGCCGAGTGACGCTCTCGGGGACGCCGGCCAGGCCCTCGGGCGGGCCGCTGTACAGCACCCGCCCGCCGCCCGGACCGGCACCGGGGCCGACGTCCACGATCCAGTCCGCACGCCGGACGATGTCCATGTCGTGCTCCACCACGAAGACGCTGTTGCCGCTGGCGCGGAGGTCGTCGAGGACCTGCACGAGGGACTCCGCGTCCGCCGGGTGCAGCCCTGCGCTCGGTTCGTCGAGCACGTAGACCACGCCGAACAGCCCCGACCGGAGCTGCGTCGCGATCCGCAGGCGCTGCGTCTCACCGGGGGAGAGCGTCGGCGTCGCCCGGTCGAGCCCGAGGTACCCGAGGCCGAGTCCGACGAGCACCTCGACCCGACCGAGCAGGTCCGTGGCGATCGACTTCGCGACCTCGGACCGCTCCCCGGACGTCACACGGCTCTGCGCGGGCGACGGGTCCTTCAGCTCGGCTGCGGGGCGCAGGACCTCGGCCACCTGTGCGAGCGGCAGTGCGTTGAACGCGGCGATCGACAGGCCGCCGAACGTCACCGCGAGGGCTGCCCTAGTCAGCCCGGAGCCGTGGCAGAGCTGGCACGGGCCGGACTCGACGAAGCGCAGGGCCTTGTTCCGCTGCGTCTCGCTCTGGGAGTCGGCGAGGGTGTGCAGCGTGTACTGCCGGGCGCTCCAGAACCGGCCCTTGTACGGCTTCGCCACCCGGTCGCGCTTCGGGTGGACCTCGACGACGGGCTGCTCCTCGGTGAAGAGCAGCCAGTCGCGGTCCTCCTGCGGGAGCTCCCGCCACGGACGCTCGATGTCGTAGCCGAGCACCGCCGTCACGTCGCGGAGGTTCTTGCCCTGCCACGCACCGGGCCAGGCGGTGATCGCGCCCTCACGGATGGACAGCGACGGGTCGTGCACCGCCGAGGCCTCCGTCACCTCGTGCGCGGTGCCGAGGCCGTGACAGCGCGGGCACGCCCCGGCGACGGTGTTCGGCGAGAACGAGTCGGAGTACAGCTGCTCGGCGCCCTCGGGGTAGGTGCCGGCGCGCGAGTAGAGCATGCGGACCGAGTTGCTCAACGTCGTCAGGGTGCCGACGGTCGAGCGGGTGCTCGGGGCGCCGCGGCGCTGCTGCAGGGCGACCGCCGGGGGCAGACCCGTGATCTCGTCGACGTGCGGTGTCGAACCCTGCGCGATGAGCCGTCGGGCGTACGGCGCGACGGACTCGAGGAAGCGACGCTGTGCCTCGGCGAAGACCGTGCCGAACGCCAGGCTCGACTTGCCCGAGCCGGAGACACCGGTGAAGGCGACGATCCGGTCGCGGGGGATGTCGACGTCGACGTCCTGCAGGTTGTGTTCACGGGCGCCGCGGACGCGGATGAACCCGTCGGACGACGACGGCTGGTCGGCAGGGTGGTGCGGGGCGGGCATTCGTTCGAGCGTAGGCGGATCGGCCGTTCGCCGTTCCGGACCGCTCGTCCGCACCCCGGCGGGTGCTGCTCCGGACGCGACCGGGAGACGGACAGGAGGCACGGGGCGGGCCGGCAGCGGGCCTCCCGGCCGGTGCGTGCGGACGGGAGGCGCGGGGCGGGCTGGTCACGTGCCTCCCGGCCGGTCGGTACGGTGGTCGTGGGGAACGGGGGATCGATGGTCGACGACGTCGCGTGGTCGCCGCCGAGGCGGCGCAACGGCATCTGGTGGATCGTGGCGAGCGGGCTGCTGCTGCCCGCGGGGTGGATCGCGTGGCTGCTCGTCGCGCTCGCCGGGTACAACGGCGCGGGGAACTCCACCCACACGCTCTCGGGGCAGACCGGGGGGAGCATCGTCGTCACGGTCGTGTGCGCCGGTGTGCCGCTGACCGGACTGGTCCTGCTGCTGGTGCAGCGTCAGCGCGACCGGTCGGTGACGCTGGTCGGGCCGATCGGGTGTGCAGTGTTCGTGGTCCTCGTGGCCGTGACGCTCGGGTACCCGACGACGCGGGTCGCGCAGAGCTGGGCGGCGGAGGAGGAGCAGCGGGCGCAGCCGCCGACCGCGACCGAGACGAGTCGGACGCCGGCGCAGGCGGAGCGGGACCTCGCGGCCGTGGGGGAGCGCGCGGTGCGGGCGATGGGCGGTGACCCGGAGACCGGCGACGTCGTGCAGTTCCCACGCGGCTGCTCGCTGTCGAACCTCGAGCAGGGCACGGAGTACACATGGCGGTGGTCCTTCCCCGCCGATGCGGACGCGGACGACGAGCCGCAGACCGAGGCGGATCGCAAGGCCGACCTCCTGCCCCAGGACCAGGCCGAAGCGCGTCTGGCTCCGGTCCGCGAGGTCTTCCTCGACGCCGGGCTCCGTGACGCCGATCCGCTCGGGTGGGACATCAGGGTGGTCGGTGACGACTGGCTCGCGGAGGGGAACGCGGGCGTGACCCGGACCTCGGGTGACGTGATGATCGAGACGACCTGCCTGGCTGGAGGGCCCGGCGACGGGTACGACGACGATGCGTGAGCGCGTGACGGCCGCGGCGCCGGGACGTCGAGCACCCGTCAGCGTGTGGGTCGCACTCGTGGTGGCCGCCGGCTGCACCGTGTACGAGCTGCTCGCGGGCGCTCTCGTCGAGTGGACCGGGCTCGGTTTCGTGCCGCTGCTGTTCGTGCCGCCGCTCTACCTGGCGGCGATCCTGCTGCTGATCTGGGTCGGGCAGCAGGGCGTCCGGGTGGCGCGGACACTGGCGATCGTCGTGGGGATCGTGCTCGCGGTGTCGTTGCCGGTCGCGGTGGTCGTGGCGATGCAGCGTGGCACTGAGCGGTGGCGATCGGCTCAGCGTGGTCAGTCGTTCGCGACGGGGCGGCGGAGGGTCCCCAGCGCCCCCGCGGTCAGGAGGAAGCCGGCGAGACCTGCGGCGGTGAGGACGAAGGGCATCGTCACCGGCGGCGGCTGCACCACGGCGGCGAGGGGCAGGCCCAGGAACCCGGCCACACCCGCCGCGAGCACACCGCAGACCACGGCCGCGGGCAGGACACCGAGCGCATCGTCGACGACCCGGGCGAGCGCGAACAGCGTCGCCGCGACCAGGACGCCGAGGACTGCTCCGAGGGGGACACCGAGCACGGCGAGCAGGCCGAGGAACGACGAGTCCGGCGGCCACCAGTCGGTCGGGGTCACGATCGGCTCGTCGACGGTCGGGTCGGCGATCCAGGCCTCACCGATGATGCCGAACGGTTCGGCGGCGCCGATCAGCGCGCCGGCGAGCAGGACGACGGGCCACGGCCAGTGGCGGCGGTGTTCGTGCATGTGGACCCCCCTCTGCTCGAGCTTGGCGGTGCAGTCTGGGAGCGCGGCCGGAGCGCCGATCCCTCGGTAGCGTGGAGGCGGGGCGCTCGACGAGCGAGGGGGACGGATGAACGACGCGGGACAGCCGGCCGGCACCGAGGAGCCAGCCGGGACCGGGCAATCGGACCACCCGTCGCGACGGGCGCCGAGCGGTGCGTGGATCGCGGGGAGCATCCTGGCGTTCGTGGTCGGGAGCCTCGTCATCGTGTACGCGATCGCGACGACGGCGGCGCCGACGGTCGAGCAGCGGGCCACCGTGCAGGGCCTCGCCGCGGCGTTCGTCACCGGTGGACTCATCGCGGTGCTCGTCCCGGCGACCGCGATCGTCTCCCTGGTGATCGCCGCGAAGCGAGGGCGGACCGGGGCCGCTGCCGGCATCGCCGTCTGCGGGGCGCTCGGCGCGGTCGCGATGCTGACGATGGTGCCCTTCGCACTGCTGTCCGTGGGCGAGGCGCAGGCTGACGCAGCACGACGGGCAGCACCGCCGACCGCACTCGAGACCAGCCGGACGCCCGAGCAGGCGGAAGCCGGACTCGTCGAGCTCGGAGGACGGGTCGTCGACGCGCTCGGACACGAGGCACCGACCGACGACCAGGTCAGCGTCGACGTCCGGCCGTGTCGGCTCGACAACTCCGACGACGGCGTCCTGGTCCACTACTCCTGGCGTGGTCCCGACGCCGACGACCCGGCTGGGACGCCCGAGCAGACGAAGGCTGCCGTCGCACCGGCGGTCCGGTTCCTGCAGGCCGAGGGCTTCGCGGTCGGCACCCGGTTCATGGGCGGGGGCGTCGTGATGCTCGACCGTGACCAGGGGGTCTCCGTCGACCTGTACAGCGCTGACCGCGTCGAACTCGGATCGCCCTGCCTGGTCGACACGGGCGGCTGACGGTACCCGAGCGGTTGTTCGCTCCTGCAACGTCCGCTGAGTCCACGGACCCGGGGGCGGGTAGACCGGGGGACATGAAGGTCGTCGGAGTCGAAACGTTCGGAGGGCCCGAAGCCCTCGCCGTCCACGAGGTCCCGGAGCCCCACGCCGGCTCCGGCACCGTCCGCATCAGGGTGCAGGCGTTCGCCGTGAACCCCACGGACACCGGCGTGCGCGCAGGGCAGCGTGACTCGTCCGAGGCCTCGCCGCCGTACGTGCCGGGCATGGACGCCGCCGGCGTCATCGACGAGGTCGGCGACGACGTCGAGGGCTGGCAGGTCGGGGACCAGGTGATGGCGATGGCCCTGCCGCTCTCCGAGCACGGCGGCGCCTACGTGGAGCACCTCGTCGCGCCGGTCGGGTCCTTCACACGGATCCCGGCGGGGCTGTCGATCGAGGAAGCCGCGACCGTCCCGATGAACGGCCTGACCGCGTTGCAGATCCTCGCCCGCGCGGAGCTCTCGCAGGGCGACACACTCGCCGTGACCGGATCCGCGGGGCTGCTCGGCAACTACGTCGTGCAGCTCGCGAAGCAGCGGGGCATCACGGTCATCGCCGACGCAGCGCCGAAGGACGAGGACCTCGTGCGGTCCCTCGGGCCGGACCACATGGTGCGCCGCGGGGACGGTTTCGCCGCAGCCGTGCGCGGCATCGTGCCGGACGGCGTCGACGCGCTCGCCGATGCCGCGGTGCAGCGGGACGAGGTCGTCGACGCGGTGCGCGACGGCGGGTTCTTCGCGGACGTGCGGGGCTGGGAGGGCAACGGTGCTCGCGGGATCCGGTTCGAGCGGATCATGGTGTTCTCCGAGTACACGTCGTTCGACCTGCTCGAGGAGCTGCGGCAGGCGGTGGAGGACGGGGTGCTCGTGCCGCGGGTCGCCGAGGTGCTGCCCGCGTCGCGCGCTGCGGAGGCGCACGAGCGGCTCGAGGTCGGCGGGACGCGGGGGCGGTTCGTGCTCACCTGGTGAGTGCGGGTCGCGGTCGCGACCGGATGACGGACGGGGGGGGGGGGGGGGGGGGGGGGGCGGGGCGGCGGCGGGGGGGGGGGGGGGGGGCGGGGGGCGGGCGGCCCCCCCGCCTCCCGTCCGTTCTCCTCGCACCAGCTTGATATACCATGCGTGACCCGCGGTGTTCCGGTTGCTACGGTGGCGCTCCTGACGGGAGCCCGTCGGAAGTGGAGGATGAGCAAGCGTGGGGAAGAAGGTGGTCTCCGAGGTGCACTCGGTCTACCAGCACAACGGATCCACGCACCGTGCATCGGTGAAGTCGCACGGCGTCGTGACCCGATCGGCATGGCAGCCACCGACGAAGGTCGCGTACGCCCACCGGCCGAAGTCGGTCTCCGGGAACCAGGCGTTCTGGGCCCGCCGCGGATGAGGAACTTCGCGGCTGCCACCGTCCTGGCGGTGGCAGCCGTCCTCGCGCTGTCGGCAGTGCTCGCGGTGTCCGTCGTCGGCGAGGTCGAGGCACTCGGGCTCCTCGCCGGGCGGGCGACGCTCGAGCTCGCTGAGCTGCCGGTCGGCGAGACGAAGGTCGAACACATCCGGGACATCACCGCTGCGGCTGAGCGTTCCGGGGTGCGAGTCTCGCTCCTGGTTCCGGATCGTGACGGACGGCCCGGGGTGTGGACCGCCTACACGTTCCGGGGGCCGGCAACGCAACCCGGGATCGGCGCGGCGATCAGCACACGGCCGATCGGTGACGGTGGCACGCTCGACCTGCTCGGTCCGATGGCGGTCGAGGGCGACGGACGGTCGGTCCGACGGTTCACCGAGGAGCTGCGGCAGGCCGGGTACACGACGGTCGACACGACGCCCGCTCCGGTCGAGGCGCTCGTCGTGGTCCTGGCACGGCCGACCATCGCGCTCGTCGCGGTCGCCGTCCTGCTCGGACTGGGGATCGCGCTCGTCGCCGAGTCGAGACGCCGTGCCGGACGGCAGGACCTTCGCTTGCGAGCGGGCTGGTCCGGAGGGAGCGTGGCCTGCGCGGAAGCCCTGGACCTCGGTCGCCTGGCGGGCCCGGTGGCGACCGCAGCATGCGTCGGTCCGCCGGTGGCGCTCGCGGTGCACGGGGCCGGCGCTCCGGCGCTCCGGTTCACGACGGTCGTCGTCGTGGTGTGCGTCCTCGCGGCGTTGCTGGCCGCCCTCGTGCTGCACGTCGGCTGCGCCCTGCTGAGCGCTGCCGCGACCCACCGCGCTGCGGAGGCTCGATGGCCGATGGTCCTCGTCGCCGCCGCCGGCATGTCGCTCGTCATCGTGGCCGTCGCCGACGTGCAGTGCCTGCAGGACCGTCAGCGGACCACCGCCGAGGCCGAACGGATCCTGGTCGCCGAAGCTGCGCACGGGGACGACGTCGTGCTCGGGACAGCGTCGACGACCCTCGAGCAGGACCAGGCGTTGGGGGCCATCGCGACCGGAGCACTCGCGCGAGGGGACGCCAGCATGGCCTACTCCTCCTTCACGGATCGGTTCACACTGGTCGGCGACGCCAGCGCGTCCCTGCGTGCACTCGTGCCGGGCGGCCTCCCTCCGCACGGGCAACCACTCCTGCTCGTGCCCGATGCCCTCGCCAGCGAGAGCGACGCGCTCCGCGATGCGGCAGCGGCGGACATCGCAACCGGTTGGCAGGTGGAAGGACGTCAGCCTCCGCGACCACTCGACATCCGGATCCGACCGGTGCGCTCGACCGCAGCCGTCACCGAGTCCGCGATCCTCTGGACGAACGGGATCGAACCGCTGCTGCCGACGTGGCCGGACATCCCCGTGTTGGTCGTTCCCGACCCGAAGGACCTCGCACCGAACCAGGTCGGGACCGGCGTCGCGAACGGCGAGGTGCGCTTCGCCGACCGTGCGGCTCTCGAACGCCAGCTGCGAGCTGCCGGGCTCGCGGACATCGTCCTGCAGGTCGACCGCGTGGGGGCCCGCGTGGAACGGCAACTCGGAGAACTCCGGACCGAGCGCCACACGCTGCTGCTGGCCGTCGGTGCTGCGTTGTCGGCCCTCGTGCTCGCAGCGATCTCGCTCGTGGGTGAACACCGCGTCCGCACTGCTCGACTCGGGCGCGTGCAGTACCTGGTCGGACGGCACCCGCTGGTCCGGCACCGGTGGTTCCTCGTCGGCGCGAGCGGCACAGCCCTGACCACCGCCGCGGTGACGAGTGCGTTGTCGGGAGCTCGTGGGGACGTGATCCTCACCGCAGGCGTCGCCAGCGGAGCGGGAGCCCTCGTGTTGCTCGGCGTGGTGTCCGCCGTGATGCCGACGCGTCGAGCGGAAGCGTGGAGGAAGACATGGTGATCGGAGCGCCGGTGCTCGAAGTCGACGGACTGGGGTTCGACATCGGGCCCCGGAAGTTGTGGGACGAGCTGTCCCTGTCCGTCCGTCCGGGGGACGCCGTCGCAGTCCTCGGACCGTCGGGGCAGGGGAAGAGCACGCTGCTCCGATGCCTCGGCGGACTGCAGACCCCGTTGCGAGGGGCTGTCCGGTTGCGGGGCGAGGACGTGCACCGGAGTGTTCGTCGCGCCCGGCGGCTGATGCGGCGGGACCGCGTCGGGTTCGTCGTGCAGGACCACGCGGTCGTGCCGCAGTGGACGATCGAGCAGAACCTCGGCGTCGTGCGGCCGAGCGGTGTCCCTCGGCGTGAGCGCGACGAGCGGGTCCAGGAGGCGGCGAACGCGGTGGGGCTCGGGGGCCGCCTCCGGATGCGGGCGGGGTTCCTCAGCGGTGGGGAGCAGCAGCGGGTCGCCGCCGCGCGGGTGCTCGTACAACGGCCGTTGCTGGTGCTCGCGGACGAGCCGACGGCCTCGCTCGACGAGATGAGCGCGGCGCTGGTGCGGGACGCACTCGAGCAGCTCCGGAGTGCGGGGAGCGCGATCGTGGTGGCGACGCACGATGCCACGATGCAGGCGTGGGCAGGCGGTCGGATCGCCCTCTGACGCCCGTCGGTCGGAGCACAGCCACTCGTCACTCTCGTCCCCGCCCTTCCGGTCGGCCGACGATGGCGGCCCAGCGGTCGAGCTCGTCCTCGACGCGATCTGCGACCGCTGCGGGATCGTCGTGCTCCCACGAGCGGAGGACCCGCCAGCCCTCAGACGTCAGGATCGCCTGGTTCCGGGCGTCGCGCTGCCGGTTCGCCAGCAGCTTCCGGCGCCACAGCTCGGCGTTCGCCTTCGGCAGGTGCGTGTGCTCCTCGCAGTGGTGCCAGAAGCAGCCGTCGACGAAGACCGCGATCCGGGCGCGTGGGAACACGAGGTCCGGGCGGACACGGCACCGGCGGCTCACCTGCCGGTCGACGAAGAACCGACGGCCCCGGCGGTGCAGCTCCCGGCGCAGTGCGAGCTCGGGTGCCGTGTCACGCCTGCCGAAGCGGGCCATGTGGCGACGGCGTGCGTCGTCGGCTTCCCACTGTTCCACCACTCGAGCCTGTCGTGCCGAGGCGTGATCGTGGTCGCGGACGACGACGATGTGGGGGAGGTGTGCCGCTTGCCGGCTGTGCAGGAACGACCGAGGCCGCTGCTCACTCGGGTAGCCCGAGCCGCTCGCACTCCGTCCACTGCTCGGGCCGCCGCTCCGCCAACCACGCCGTGAACTCGTCGTACCCGCGGAAGTTCGTGAAGACCGTGCACTGCTTCTTCTTGCGGTCGTTCCACGCGGTCAGGCTGATGAAGGTCGGCCCACCGCCGGCCGACTGCGTCCCGTACCGGAGCACGTGGATGTCGTCGACCTCGCGACGACGGGCCTTCCCGAAGCCGGACTTCACGAGGTAGTGCCGGTCGAACACGGTCACGCGTCCGGCTGCCAGTGCGAGACCGATCAGGAGGAACAAGGCACCCACCAGGCCGATCAGCACGAACGCGGTGCTGTCCGCGCCCGGGACGACCAACTGCTCGATCACGGTTCCGAGCAGCCCGAAGACGACTGCGGCTCCGCCGAGCACGATGAGGATCTGCTGGGGGAACCTCGGCCGCTGGACGACGAACAGCGGCTCGCCGTCCGCCTTCGCCTCCGTGCCACCCCACGTGTTGATGCTGTCGCTCATCGTTCCCCCTCCGAGGGCCACCGTACCGAACGGGTCCTCCGCTCGCCCCCTCAGTCCTCCGGGATCGTCCGGACCCACTGCTCGAAGGCGAGCGCGTCCTCGTTGCTGAACACGGCGGACGGCCGGGCGTCCTGTCGGCCGGTGAAGAGGAACAGCGTCCCGTCTGCCAGCCCCGGCGTCGCATCGTCGAGCACGGACGACCTCGGCGCCACACCCTTGCGCGAGAGGAACGTCAGCTGTTCCCCGTTCGCGGACTCCGCGATGCCGGTCTCGCCGTCGAAGAACGCTGCGAGGTCCATCACGAGGAAGACGGTGCTGCCGTCCTGTGTGGTCACGAGGACGGCTGGCTTCGCGTGCGGCTGCCCGAAGGGGCGCTCGGTCACCGCCGCGGTGACGCCGGAGCCGGACCAGGGGCGGACCTGGTCGAGGGGGAGCTTCGCGACCGCGGACGGTGCGGCACGCTTCGCTGGGTGGACGGCCTCGGTGAGCAGCGCCCCGAAGAGGACGGCGAGGAACCATGCCGGCGCGGAGAACGTCTTGGTCGCGAGCAGGACGAAGAAGACGCCGAGGAATCCGACCCACACGAGATCGGGCCACCACCCGGAGCTGCGGCGTTGACCGATCGGCCACACGACGCTTCCGTACGCCAGCCCGACGAGCGTCGGCACCCAGAACGCCGACGGGCGGATCGTGCCCGTGTGGAAGTGCAGCCATACCGAGACGGCCGCGGCGATGAGCGCGATGACGGCGAGCACGATGCGTCCGCCGCGACGGTCTCGCTCGCGGGTGCTGAGCGTGGCCATGTCGTTCCCCCTCGTGCTGTCGAGCTGCGGCGCGCAGCGCCCGCCGTTGTTCCCCTGGTGTGTCCAGTCAAGCAGGACCGGCGGTGCTGGTCTGTCGGATCGGACGTGACCGTGTGGCGGACGGGAGGCGCGGTGGCGGACTGCAGCGTGCCTCCCGTCCGACGGGTGGTCACCCCTCGACGGCTGGCGGCGCCCGCGAGGAGCCCTACGATCGTGCGGGTGAGCAGCGACGTGATGCCCGGACGGTACCGGCACTTCAAGGGCGGGGAGTACGAGGTGGTCCTGGTGGCGAAGGACGTCGAGACCGAGGAGCCGGTCGTCGTGTACCAGGCGCTGTACGGGGAGCGGGGGCACTGGGTGCGGTCGCTCGCTGACTTCACGGCGCACGTGTCGCGGGACGGGTACGAGGGGCCGCGGTTCGTCCGACTCGACTGAGCGCGGGTCGACCCTAGGACGAGTGCACCGGTGCCACACTCACCCGAAGTCGCTGGCGTTGCCGTCGGCGCAGTCCGACGAGAGCTGAAGGACGGTGTTCAGGGCGCTGGAGCCCAACCCGATCTTCGGGCGTCCGTCGCCGTCGGCGCCGAGGTAGTGCAGGGGTCGGCCGTCGTTCAGCGAGGTCGTGGTCCGGTGCGTGGAGTAGCCGTTCTCCTTGAGCACGGCTTCGGCGCGGTCGATGTAGTCCTGCGGGTCGGAGGGTGACGCGCCTTCGACCGACCAGCTGAACTGCACTCCTTCGTCGGAGCGTGGTCCGCACTCGGTCGCGGCCGGCTGCCGCAGCTCCGGTAGGGCCGCTTCATCCAGTGCGCGGAGCTTCTCGACGATCGTCAGGCTCTCGCTGCGAACTTCGTCCGGGGTCATGCGCGATTCCGATCGAGTGATGGTCGGTGTGGTCTGTGGAGTTCCCGGCTGGCCCGCGCAGCCGCCCGTGAGAAGCGCAGCGGCGACGACGAGTGCCGTCGCTCCGTGTCTCTGGAGAGCGTTCATCGAGTTGTGGCCTCCGCCGTGCTCAGGAGTGACTTCGTGCCTTCGTTGCAGCATCGCGACTTGTCCTGCTTCGACGCCGCCGGATCACGAGCAGGTCGGCCGTGACGAACGCGAGCGTGACGGCGATGAACCAGACCGTGGTGGCATCGCCCGTCGACGCCGTCGCGAGCGTGGGCCCGTCGCCGGGCGTGGCGGTGATGAGACCGGGAACGCTGGTAGGTGCACCGGTGATCGCAGCGAGGGCTGTCATCACGATCGCTGCAGCAGCGAGTGTCACGACACTGCCGACCATCGATGCTGCGACGACGAAGGTGAGGCGCAAGGGCTGCATGGGGGTCTCCTGGTGGTCGGTCGTCGAGCCGTGGCCGTCGGCCGCGGCGTCGTTCTCATTTGTACTGACTCGCAGTTGAAACATCAATATGCCATCGTCTCTTGGTGCCCGTGCACCCTCCGGCAACAATGGGGTCTGATGAGTCGGTACGTGGGAGAGGTGTTCGTCGTTCGTCGCGAGGGCGTTCTCGTCGCTGAGCCGACCGGTGGTGTCGCGCGACGAGATGCCGATGCTCCTCCGCAGACGTGGTTCGCGACCATCGATGACGAGACACCAGGCCTACCGCTGATTCGCAATGGCAGGGTCTCCGCTGAGATCGAGCTCGTGCATCCTGTTCCCGACGGCGGGTCGATCGGGCGGGCCGTGCGGTTCCGACAGGCGGCCCGGACCTCCGTGCCGGCCAAGGCGGTCGTGGCCGATCGGCGAGATGACGCGATGGACCGTCTCGAGCTCGTGCCGGAGGAGTGGCAGCCCTACGAGGTGCGAGCGGGCGAGCTCGGCGCGCACGGGTGGGAGGCGTTCGTCGGCACGCTGTTCCCGCTGCCGGTCGAGGAGATCGACGCCGTGTTCGGGGCGGGTTGGGAGCAGCTCGTCCGGATCGAGCCGTGGCTCGTACCCCTTCAGACCGACGGTGGCGATCGCGCGGCGACCTGAGCGGTGACGGACGGGAGGCGCGGTGCCAGCGGGCACCGCGCCTCCCGTCCGTCACGTGGTTTCGTCAGCCGCTCGGCTGCGGTCAGCTCATCCGCGTGGAGGCGATGCCGCCGTCGACGTCGATGGTGCCGCCGGTGACGAATGTGGCTTGGTCGGAGACCACCCAGCGGACGGCGCGGGCGATGTCGACCGGCTGCACCGGGACGCCTGCCGGGGTGCCCTTCGTCATCGCGGCGAGGACGTCGGCCGAGTCGGCGTTGCCCGGGGTCGCCGTCGCTCCCGGGGCGACGGTGACGACGCGGATGCCGCGGTGGCCGTACTCGGCGGCCCAGGCGCGGGTGAGCTGTTCGACGGCGGCCTTCGTGGCGGGGTAGAGGGCCATGAAGGGGACACCGACGCGGGCCATCCACGAACCGATGTTGACGATGTGGCCGCTGCCGCGCTATGCCATGCCGGGGGCGACGGCCGCGACGAGGACGTGGGGTGCGCGGATGTTCGTGGCGAGGAGGGCATCGACGGTGTCGTCGTTGAGGGACTCGGTCGGGCCTCCCGGGTACACGCCGGCGTTGTTGACGAGGACGTCGACGTGGCCGCCGAGCTGGTCGCGGGCCTCGGCGGCGAGAGCGCGCACGACGTCGGGGCCCTGCGACAGGTCGGCGGTGAGGGCGACGGCGCGACCGCCCTGGCGCTCGATGTCCTCGGCGACGGCGCGGGTGCGCTGCTCGTCGCGGCCGTGGACGGCGACGGTCAGGCCGGCGGCGGCGAGTTCGCGGGCGATGGCCTCGCCGATGCCGCTCGAGGCGCCGGTGACGAGGGCGGTGCGGGGTGTGGTCTGGTCGTTCGGTACGGTGGTCATGGGTCGATGGTCCGGCGCGTCCGGTGGCCGCGGCTTGCCCGGATCCACGAGGACCTTGCCGGATCCTGCAGCGGCGCCTGCGCGGGCTGTCGCGGTTTTCGACGCGTGGGTAGCGTGGCGGTGTGGACGAGCGGATCGCGCAGCACCTCGACCGTGCGGCGGCGACCGCGTCCGCGTACGCAGCGGTTCCGGGGCGGGATCGGCAGGGCTCGGTTGCCCGTGTCGGGTCGGCGCACCACGCGAAGACGCTCGGGCTGACGGTGTCGAAGGTGTACGAGCCGACCGGGTTGTTCGACCGGCGGTACGAGCCGTCGTTGTCGGTCGTGCTGCGTGGGCGGAAGCGCTCGATCGTCGGGGACGACGACCAGGTGTGGGGGCGCGAGCGGTTCATCATCACGCCGGTGGACCTGCCGGTCGTCGCCGGTGTCGTGGACGCGGCGGGGGAGGACGGCTTCGTCGCCGTGGTGTGGCGGCTCGACCCGGCGGTGGTCGGGGAGGTCGTCGCCTCGATGACGGCGCCGGCTGGTGTTGCGGCTGCGGTTGCTCCGGGTTCGTCGCCGTCCGGTGCGGTGTCGTCGTTGCCACGCTTGGGGAGTTGGACGGCGCCGCTCGCCGACGCGTTCGCCCGGCTGGTCGGGTTGCTCGACGCGCCGGAGGACATCCCCGTGCTCTTCCCGCTCGTGTCCCGGGAGATCGTGCTGCGGTTGCTCCAGACGGAACAGGCACCGCGGATCACGGCGGCGCTCGACGGGACCGGGCCCTCGGTGGTCGCCGGAGCGACGGCGCTGCTCACCGGACGGATGGCCGAGGGGTGGTCGATGGAGCGGCTCGCGCGAGAGCTCCGGGTCAGCGAGTCGACGTTGTTCGCGCGGTTCAAGGAGGCGACGGGGATGACGCCGGCGCAGTACCTCAAGCGGACGCGGTTGGGGGAGGCGCGGCGGCGGATGGTGGTGCACGGAGACACGGCGGCGCGGGCTGCTGCTGTGGTGGGGTTCCGGAGTGCGTCGCACTTCTCGCGGGACTACCGGGAGGCGTACGGGAGGCCGCCGGCGGCGGACGCGGTGGTGGTGAGAGCGCAGCTCGCGCTGGCAACGGCGGTGTAGTCGCGCCGGATCGGCGGGGCAGACTGGAGGCGGGGGGCGGGTGGTGGGGTGACTCCCGCCCGGTGGGTGGTCGGTGGACCCCGTCGCTCTGCGACCACGCTTGTTCGAAGGTCAGCCGTGTTCGCGGCCGGGGAGCGGGGCGCCGTCAAGGAACGCCTCGTAGTCGGCGCGGGCGTCGTCGTCGACGGTGGGGGGGGGGGCGCAGTGGCCGTACCGGGCGTCGGTGCGGTCGCGCTTCGGTCCGGAGAGCCAGAAGCACTCGTCGGTATCGACGTCGCGAGAGTTGGCGTCCCGCATGCTCGCAAGTACCTTCACGAAGCGTTGCGAAGAGTGGCCAGCGCGCCGCGTATGCGGTTGTGGGCCAGCGCCAGCCGCTCCCGCTCCTCCGTCAGCACCTGTGCGATCAGCTTCGAGTCCGACACTTCGATCGCCTGAGCCGTCGCGGTCGCCGTCTCGCTCACCGCAGCGAAGTCCTCTGAGGTCTGCGCCTCGCGAGCCAGCATCGGCGGGTGGCGGAGTTGTGGGCGGCATCGCGGGCGCTCGCGGCGGGATTCGTCAGCTTCAGTGTGGCGATCCGCGCCGTGCTTCGGACAACGGGTCCGTGTCCTTCGCGGAAAGATCATGGCGTGCTTGCCATCCGCGAGCGCGCGCTAGTTGGTTTTCGTGTTCGTGAGGTGCGGGCCGATGTAGCCGATGAACACCTTGCCACTCCGGTCCGTGTCATCGAAGTAGTGCATGCGCGGAGCGAACGTGTCGCGATGTGTTGGTCTGAAGTGCGCGAACATCTCCTTGGGGACCAGGGTGCCCGCGGAGTCCGGGATGGTGAAGATGCGTTCTTGACGCCAACCCTTGTTCTGCAGAACTGAATCACTCTCCGTCGAGGCGTGACGATCACGTGGGCATCGGGTTCCCATCGGTCCATCGTCATTGGTGAGGTACATGTGCATGTTCCCGCTCCAGCCGCCCGCCTTCGCCTCGGCGTAATCGTGAAGAACGCGAACGTACAACCACAGCGCGGAAGCGTAGCGCCCGATGGGATCTCGCTCGTCGACGGACAGGGGACCAGCGTCGTTGCCGGTGAACTGAACTCTCGCAAACGCCGCGTGTTCTTCATCACCGGGCGTCAGCCGCGCAACCAGCTCCCTCACGCTTTCGGGACCCGCCCAGGCGCTATCATCCGGCACGATCGCCAGGGCGGCACGCTGCTCGCTGGTCATCGAAGTGCGGAGCCAATCCCGTTCCCGCCTTAGGTCAAGCGCGTCTTGCGCTTCGCTGGCGGCTACCAACTCGAGCTCATCGATGCGCTCGTTGAGTGCGAGAAGCTGATCGGCGAGCCGCGTCTCCCGAGCGCCGGCTTCAGCAAACAGCTGTTCGTAGGCTGACTTCTCGCCCGCGGCCTTCGCGAGGAGCGAATCCAGAGCATCGAAGTGGCCGTCCTCCAAGTTCGAGGCACCGAGCCAGCGTCGCACGAATCGGGCAACCCGGTCTTTCAGCCCGATGGAGAGGGCGCCGGGTTCTCGCGACTCAACGGAAGAACTGACCGTCGCCTCGGTCGTCCCCGTGTCCGTGACCGAGCGCGTCTCGACGGCCCCGCCCGTCGCGAGTGTTGTCTCGCCGCGCTCCGCGACGATCGTACTGATCCGAGCGTCCCGAATCCTCCGACTTTCGGCGTCGATGAGCAGGCGCATCCCACGTCGAACGTCCTTCGGGAGTTCGTGGCCGAGGAAGTGCTTTCGGATGCCTTCCGCGTGCAAAGACTGGAGGGGCAAAGCCACTCGGCCGCCACGTATCGAGCGAGCAAAAGTCGCCGGGCCGAGGACACGGTGTCGAGCACCGTCGGCGGGAAGTCCGAGGTCGACGTCCGTCACGAAGGTGCGGACCCGTCCCGGTGGGACACGATGTGACGGCGGGAGCATTGCAGCGAGAGCAACAGCGGCAGCATCTGTCACGACGTACGTGGCAGCCACGCCGACGCTCATCGCGGTCAAGTCGGCGATCGTCCGTTGCCAGACCTCGTCCGTGTCGCGGCTCAGCGAGGTTGCCACGACCACCGGTACTCGGCGTTCTGCGTCCTTGATCACGGCCACGAGCGCTGCGACGTCATCAACATCGACACGGACTGGCGCCGATGTGAGGTGAGCCGCCCCGTCGCGCACGACGGTCCGAGCGAGGAGGTTCCGGATGATGCGAGGAGGTGCGACGTCTCGTATCGCTCGCTCCGGCTCAACGTCGAGCATGCCCGCCTCGATCACCACCGCCTCGCCGTTCGACCGCGACGACAACGCGAACACCGAGATGAGCCAGGTACCACGATCGTTGGTCTCGACGAAACGCGTCAGGCGCCTCCGGGCTCCGTGAGCATCGTCGTCGATGGTGACCGATACAACTGCACTCTTCCCGAGCCGGACGTCGCCTTCGCCGTCCCAGTCCGCAGATTCGAGAGTTCCGCGGCGCTTTGAGCGATGCTTGGAGCGCAGCCACTGCCGCAGCTCCTCATCGGACAAGTCCAGCGCAGAGACGTCCTCTGGTAGACGAAGCACTGCCCGGTAGCCGACTGCGTGGTCGAGCACTGCTGCCTGCGCGGCTGACGCGCCGGCGCTCCCAGAGACTTCCTGCGTTGCCGAGTTTTTCCTCATCGGTCCGCGATCCGGCCCAGGTCGACATCGCCTTGAGCAGTCCGAGCAACTCGCTGCGAGGTCAGCGCAACCATCAACGCCATCGTCATACGGTCGCTGACGTTCTGCGTCATCCTCGTTCCACCGAAGAGCGCGAGCGTCTCGCGCAAGAGTGACGTCTCGGACCGAGGCCCGCCGTGACGGATCAGGTGGACCATCGCGTTGCCGATCTCCCGGAGCGCGACGACCTCGACTGGCCGGGAGTCCTGAGGAGTGGATGCCCGGAAGCCCGACCAGCCTTCGGGGTCGACGCCGATCGGCCAGACGAAGCGCTCCAGCGCACTCCAGCGCAACATGGGTGGCACGAGCGCCGAGATCGCCTGCGCCCGAGCTGCGTGCACACGATCCAGGCCGAACGAGTTCGCCACCATGCGCACCAAACGCTCCTCGGCGATCGGCCCTTCCGCCTGGACCACCTCGACCAACAGCGCTTGGACACGAGCAGCGTTCTGCGGGAGATCGATCGCGTCGAGGACGGAGACGTCCCCGTACAGATCAGCCTGCGACCACGGACGGAACCGCTCGACCTCTCCGATTGCGGCCACTTCACGAGTGAAGGCGTCTTGCTCGACCTGCGAGGCAGGGGAGACGTGCAAGCGCGACGTGCCTGGCTCATCGCGGCCTCCGCCCCCCGCGCGAGCGTCGAGGCGGACGTCGACTGGGTCATCCGAGGGCTCGGGAGTTGGTTCGAAGAGGTCTGTCCGGGCTGCGAAGTCGATCGGCGACACCGGGAGCGAGTGGTCAACCGTGGACCCGTTCGGATCTTCCGAGGACGCCAACGCCCCTGGCAGCTCGTCGAGCACGTCGTCGATCGCCGTCGAAACGGCGGTTGTCGCATCAGCGGCAACGACCCGCTCCTCATGTGCCTTCTGCAGCGAGTCGACGATCGAGTCGACCACGACGCCGTGGTCCGTCAGCCACTGCGGCATCCACACCCGCCGGACGCTCGGCCAGTGCATCAGGTTCTTGAGGACCTCCAGCGGGAGTGCGTCCCGGTCAGCGACCGTAGCGCGTGCTGCCCAGGCGGGGGTGTCGAGCAACACTGCGAGCAGCGGCTCCGTCGGGTTCGACGGGTGGGCCACAGCGATGTCGACCTTGAAATCGGACAGTCCCACGTCCGTCTGGACGGCGAGCCCGCGCGCAACCAGCTCCGAGGCGATCTCGTCGCGGTGCCGGTCCGTCAAGATGGTGTCGTCCCGTACGCCGAGGGCTGCTCGGGCACCGCGCTGTGCCAGCTCGAGGTAAGCGCGCAGGTGCTTGATGCCCAACGAGGTCGTCTCGTCAGCGCGGAGGTCCTGCGGGTCGAAACTGGAGAACAGCACCACCTGCCGTCGTGCACGGGTCACTGCCACGTTCAGTCTCCGCTCACCGCCAGGGCTCGTGAGCGGCCCGAAGTTGAGCGGGAGGACGCCTCTTGAATTCTTGCTGAAGGCGGTGGAGAACAGGATCGTGTCGCGCTCGTCCCCCTGCACGTTCTCGAGGTTCTTCACGAACAAGCCGTCCACGGCCGAATCGAGCGCCTCGTTGATGCGTGGGTCTTCGAGCGCACGCAGGAGCTCCTCCACCAGGGACCGCTGCTGCGCGTTGAAGGTCACTACACCGAGCGACGGGACGAGGTCGGGCGAGGCCGCGAATCGTCGCTGGATCTCCGCGACGATCGCACGGGCCTCGACCGGGTTCGTCCGGAGGTTCTGTCGGGTCGTACCTTCCTGCCCTGCGCGCATGAACTGGCCGCCGACACGTCGGAGGGACACCCCATGACCGTCGACGCCTGCGGATGCCTCACCAAGAGCAGGTGCGGGGAAGGACGTGAGCTGGTCGTCGTAGTAGTACCGGTTGCTGAACGCGATGAGCGACTCGTCCTGGCTGCGGTAGTGCCAGGTCAACTGGAAACGGTCCACGCGGGCCTGCACACACTGGGCGAGGATCGACTCCTCGTCGACCGCCACCTGTTCGGCAGCGCCGTTCTCGTCGTCGTCCGAGTCGTCGATCGAGGTCTCCGCGAACGAGGTCGGTGGCATCTGCTTCGAGTCACCGACCACGACCACCGCCTTCGCCCGCCCCATGGCACCGATCGCATCCGCCACCCGTACTTGGGAGGCTTCGTCGAAGACGACGAGGTCGAACAGGCCCGGTGTCGCTTCGAAGAACCGTGCGACTGAGTCGGGGCTCACCAGGACGCAGGGGGTCAGTTCGGTCACGTACTGGCCGTATCGCGACATGAGCTCGCGGACCGGCATGAGCTTGCGCACCTTCGACGAGCGCACCTCGGCGAGGAACTGCCCGGCGCCGCCGGACGCGGTGGTCTCGTTGAACGTCCGCCGGGTGACGACCTTCTCGGGAATGACGCGCGGGAGGTGCTCCCGCAGATCACGAGCGGCGTCGACGTACCGTCCGATCTTGTGTTCGTGGGAGGCAGGGTCGAACTGGTCGAGCCCCGTGGCGCGTGCCCGTTCAAGTCGCATCGCGGTCGCGAGCCCCCGGTCGAAAGCCTCGAGCGCGTCCTCGGATCCCTGGGAGCCGGTGAGCAGCACCTCGTACGCGTCGTGCAGTCCCGCGGCGCAGAGCGGCTCGAGGACGGACAGCCAGTCCGTCCAAGCCTCGGGAGTGCACCCGTCACGAGATGCTCCCGAACGGCCGTCGCGGGTCGCGTTCCAACGGAGGATCGGCAGCTCTTCACCGAGCCAGGAAAGCCACGCCGCGCTCGAGGCGAGCACTTCGAGAGCGGATGAGAACGCGACGACCTGGTCGCGGAGCTCGGGCTGCGGAGCACCGGAACGGGTCGCGTAGGCGAACAACGCTCGACGGAACCGTCGGCCTTCCGCATCCTCGCTCGTACCGCCGGTCACATCGGCCAGCCAGCTCAACCACCGGACTTCGGTCGCGAGCGAAGCACGGGCGTCCTGGTCGAGCGGACTCCATCCCGCGCGGATGACGAGACCCGGGATCACCGCGATGCTGCTGGCGAGGTCCCGAGCAGCCTGCTGCATGTCCGCCGCCCGCGCCGTCAGTGCCACGAGCCGATCCGGATCGATGACCACACCCGGAACCGTGTACGGAACGACTTCGTCGGCAACACTCTGAAGGCGTTTCTTGCGACCGAAGATGCTCGACGTCGCGGCGGTGGCGGCCTCCCTGGCAATCGCAGCGAGATCCGTTCGAAGCGATTCCGGGCGGATCACGGCGAGCACGTCGGCGTAGCGCTGCGAGAACGTGTGGACCTGGTCCTGAACGGCGGCTGTCGCATCACGCCACCGCTGCGTCCCGGCTTCGGTGAGCACGGCCGCGGCGACGGGCGGTGCCTCGACGATCGAGGCAAGGGCTCGGAAGTGCTCTGGCCTCGTGGCATTGGTCAGGGCTTCGGCGTAGGAGCCGAGCGTCGGGTCGTCGCGCGCCGGAACCATGTCGACCACACGATCGAACTCGACGGCGCGGGCACGCAGGACTTCAGGATCGGTACCGGCCGAGGCGAAGGCCCATGGGTGATCGGCGACCGGGCGCGCCCGCAGTGCGACGTCCGGCGCTTCTCTGAGTGCTCGACGGATCGAGTTGATGTCCGACTCCGTGATGCGTGCCGCGACGTCGACCGGGATCTCGAGCGTCCTTGTGATGTCGGCGGTCGCGAGCTCCGAGTTGCGTGCCATGTAGAACGAGCGACCAGACTCGTTCGTCTCATGCAGCCTCCGGGCGTACCTGCTGAGGCCACGGCGGTTCTGCGAGACTGCGTCGCCGGTGCGGACCACCGCTTCGTGGTCGACCCGCGGCCGTTGCGCGAGCGCCTCCCGGAGACGAGCGCGCACCTCAGCGGGCTTTGCTCCCTTGTCGTGCAGGTCGAGGGTGAAGGGCGCGAGTCCGACCGCGTCGAGTCGTCGTTGAACGACCTGGAGGGCGGCGCGCTTCTCTGCGACGAACAGCACGCGCCTGCCATCGGCGATCGACTTCGCAAGCAGGTTTGTGATGGTCTGCGACTTCCCCGTACCGGGCGGGCCCTCGAGCACGAACGTGCGCCCGGCCATCGCAGCAGCGACCGCCTCGAGTTGCGAGGAGTCAGCCGGCACAGGGAGGTCGGACAACAGCTCGTCGAGCTCGTCCGTCCCGGCCGAGGCATGTTCGAGGTCGACCTGGTCGCCGACGAAGCGCTCGGTCGGTGACTCGATCAGGTGCTGCACGAGCGGATTGGTCGACAGAGCCGCCCAGTTCTCGTCGAGGTCCTTCCAGAGGCGGAACTTCGCGAACTGCAGGATGGCGAGGTCGACCGTGGGTTCGACGACGGCGTCGATGCCGGCACGGATGATCGCCGCTCGCGTGCCCGCCAAGACCTGCTCCACGTCGATACCCGACGCGTCGGACTTCGGGTCGGCGAGCGCAGGGATCCGGATGCGATGCTCTGCCCAGATCTTCTCGAGGAGGCAGTAGTTCGGAGTGGACATACCGGATTCGTCGAGGACGACCTCGTACGCGCCGCCGCGCGTCCTGGCCTTCAGCGTGACGGGCACGAGGATGAGCGGGGAACGGACCTGCTTGCTCTTGACCGTCCAGACCATCGACCCGAGTGCGACGTACAGGTTGTTGGATCCGGTCTCCTCGACGACGGTCTTCGCCTTGTGCGCGAGCGTCTGAAAGTGGCGTGAGTAGCGGTCGACGGAGACGTCCCCGTAGACCGTCTTGTTGCCTCGGAACAGCTCGGTCTTGTCATCGTCGGGGAGGGACGCTGCTGACCGCACGCCGCGTTGCAGGAGCACCTCGGGGAGGTCGTTCGAAGCCCGGATCGTGAAGGGCCTACCGGAGTTCAGGTAGTCCTCGAACTCGGCGAGTCCGTTCGACGCCAGGTACAGCTCGAAGCGGGCCCGGTCCGTGAAGTTGATCAAGCGGTTCCGCAGGCTCAGGTCGAGCAGGTTGTTCTTCCACTGCTTCACGCGAGGGGGCGTGGAGTCCTCTGCGGACTCGGTCGCTGCACCGGAGTCCGCTGGGACGTACTCAGCGAGACGCGCGTGCTCGACTTGGTACTCGACGACTCGCACCTCTCCGTCCTCGGTGACGGTCCGCGCCGGCAACGGGAGGATCTCGCTCCGGCGTGCGAGGAAGACGTCGACGACACCCTGGATGTCGTGGAGCTCCTCCGACAGGTGACGTGCCCCGGCAGCGATCACGTCGGCGAGCGAAGCCGCCGAGCCGTCCGTGGTGAGCATCGTGGTCTCGATAGGGGTCACGGCCCCGATGTCGACCAGGTTCTTCAGCGTGACCCCGGGGGAGACGAGTGACGGCATCGGCGTGTCGAAGCGCGTGTAGGCGAGGAAGGCGTGCCGGCGCATGACGATCAGCAGCGGGCGGATCCCTGCCCACTCCAGCGCAGCAGCCAGCACCACCGTCGTGTCGAGACAGGTGCCGAATCGGCCTTCGAGCACTTCTGCCGGGGTCCTCACCTGCTGGCCCGCGCCGGCCCAGCTCGCGGGCGGCATGCTGTAGCGGACCTGGCGGTCGCGCATCGCTCGTACGATCGCAGCGACCGTCTCATCGACGCGCTCAGGCCCCTCCTGGTAGCCGCTCAGGCTTCCTCGCCCCGTCTCGGCCGCCAGGATCGTCGACGCCTCGTCGAGGAGCGAGGTCAGCGCCGGATGGTTCGGCTGCACGTGCGCCGCGAGCATCTCCTCCGACAGCTGGGTGCCGCCGTCGACCCACTGGTGGGCGGCAACGAGGTGGACCTCAGCGGCGGTTGTGGCGAGAAGCTCGTCGCCGTCGCGAAGCGTGGCCGTGACGACGGCAGGACGAGCGGCCTCCACCGTCGCGGTGACTGCCGGATCGAGCCGGAACCCGAGATCGTGCTTCTCGATCTCGGACTGCGGCGCCAGGTCGAAGAAGTGCTCCCTCGGCTCGCCGAGCGAGAGCCCAGCTGAGGAGACCTCGATCGTGAGCCGCGCGTCTCGAACGTTCGCGCCGTCGTGTCTGATGCGGACGGCGTTCACCACCGCGATCCGGTTGTGCGCCATCGCGTAGCTGATGAGCGGAGCACACTCGATCACGAGTTCCGTGGACCTCGTCGCCGTACCTGCCGCGCCCGATGCCGAGGCGGCCGAGGCCGAGTCGGTTGCCGAAGCTGCGTGCGTTGCTTCCACGGACGCGGTGTTCGTGCGCGTCGCGGTCCGCTCGGCCATTGACGACTGGAACGTCCGCCGGAGCTCCGTCGCCTCCGCTGCTCGCTCATCGGCTCCCACGGCCTCGAGGAGACGCACGGTCGTGTCGAGGGCCCGGTAGGTGTCTGCTTCGTCGAAGACGGCGTTGTGTGCCCACCGGTTCCGGACATCGCGCAGCTCGCCTGCGAGTCGTCGCCCGTTGTGGTCGAGGTCGAAGGGGAACCCGAGCTGCGGCAACTTCTCGGTCAGGGCACGGAGGACGACCTGCAGGTCGTGTTCGTCGTACTGGGTGTTCGACCGGCCGTGCTTCTGCTGGTCGAGCAGCTGAATGAGTTGGGGCCACCGCGCTCCGGACGAGATGCGGGGCTGCAGGACGTCACTGACGAACGGCTGCAGGCCGGCGACCGCGACTCGTAGCGCTGCTCCGACGTACTCGACGTCCTCGGGGCCGTTCGTCATCGCAGCGTCCTCTCGTGCAGGTCGTGAGCGCGGTTCGGTGAACGGCGCCTCCGGAGCAGCCGACGGTTGTACGGAAACCCCCGCCGACACCGACTCACCTTGCCATGAGCCGCCGTCATCACTGGCACGGGCCGAAAGAAGCGCTGAGTCGAGCGTCGCCTCGTCGATCATCGGGACGCCGTACTGCCGCGCCTTCCTCGCCTTGCCGCTCAGGCTGTCCGGGTCTGCCGCGACGAGCAGGGTCGTCTTCTTCGTCACCGCCGCGCCTACGGTGACACCGAGCGCGCGCAGCTCGCCTTCGATGTCCGCTCGGGGGCGACGCATCTCGCCCGTCAGCACGACGATCGTCGCTGCGTCGAGCTGCAGCGGCCGCTCAGCGGCCGGTGTGCCGAACTGCGTCGGGCTACCAGCGGACCCTGCGAGCGCCGCCCGCACGACGTCGGACGGGACCCGCAGCAGCTCGGCCACACGGTCGACTTGCGCCCGTTCGGAGGGATCGAGCACGCCGTCGCGCAGTGCGGCGTGGGCGAGTGTGTGCACGTACTCCTGGTGAAGTCGGGCACGCTGATCCGCCGGCATCGCGAGGTGTTCGGCGAGATCGTCGAGCGCGCTTGATTCGTCGATGGTGAGGAACCCGTCCGCGACGGCACGGTCGACGAGAGCGAGGTACTCCTGTTCGGTGTGGTCGGTGCTCGCCGGCAGGAATTCGACCGCGCGGTCCATCGCGCTCGTGGCTGGGGCGGCCGAGGCGCGGCGTCGGGGCAGCCACTTCGGTCCACTCGCTCGGGGGCGTCCCCAGGTGAGTGTCACGCCGGTCTCGAGACGTTCATCCCAGCGCCGCCGGTCCTCCGCGGGGTCCTGCATGTAGGCGCCGAGGAGCCGAGCGGTCGCGCGGGCGTCTGCGAGTGCTTCGTGCGCGTCGACCAGGTCGATGTCGAACGCGGAGCAGCAGTCGGCGAGGTTCCGCGCGGCACCGGGCAGGAAAGTGCTCGCGAGTCGCATCGTGCACACCGAGTTGTCCGTCGTGCACGGGAACGGCGCGCCGGCGCGAGCGAACTCCGCCTGCAGGAAGGAGACTTCGAAGCGTACGTTGTGGGCGACGAGCGTCCGTCCCTGAAAGAGGTCGGTCAGGTCGCCGACAATGTCAGCGAACGTCGGCGCACCGATGACGTCCGCTCCGCGGAGACGGTGGATGTGCGTGGGCCCGAGGTCTCGGTTCGGGTTGACGACTGTCTCGAACTCGCGCTCGATCCGCCCGCGTTCGTCGACGAGGACGACGGCGATCTCGATCACTCGGTGGCCTGTCTTGGGAGACAGCCCCGTCGTCTCGAGGTCGACCACTGCGAAACCCTTGCTGGTCATCGGTTGCTCCCCGTTCCGGTGCGGACACCCACCCACAAGCCGTCCCGTGCTCGTGTCATGCCGACGTAGAGCTCCTGGCGACCACGCTCCCGCCGCTCCCGTTCGGTCTCCGATGGCTCGGCCGGGGCAGCATCGAGCAGCCGGGGGTCGACGTGTGCGAGCAGCACCTGTTTGAACTCGAGCCCCTTCGCCCGCTTCACGGTCCCCACGCGAACCGCGTCGGAGGTCCGACCCGCGTACTCCTGCAGGGAGACGGTCGGGACACCGGCTCGCCCGAGCGCCTCGACGACGTCGTTCGCCTGCCGGTTCGTCGCCGTGAGGATGCCGATGTCACCGTGACCGGTCCCGACGAGCCGGAGGACCTCGGTCAGCCGGTCGAGCATCGCCCTATCGTGATCCGCACGACTGCTGAAGTGCGTCATCGTCGGAGCAGCACCGGAACGCGAGACGTCGGACACCGCGTCCCCGACCCCGTCGACACCCTCGATGTCCACGAACTGGTCGTCCGCCACCATCTCCCTCGCGAACTCGAGGATCTCGGCGGTGTTCCGGTGGTTGACGTCGAGCACCACGCCTCGCCCCGACAGGTTGATGCCGACCTCGCCGAGCGTGTACCCGCCGGGGTAGATCGTCTGCTGCCCGTCGCCGATGAGCGTCAGCCCGTCCGCGCGGTCGCCCACGAGCTGGTGCACCAGCGCGACCATCGCGCACGACAGGTCCTGCGCCTCGTCCACGATGACCGCGTCGTATCGCTCGAGCGGCACCGCGCGCAGCGCGTCGAGGGCGAGCAACACGATGTCCTCCCAATCGTGCACGCGGCGGTCGCGCAGCCCTCGCGTGTACGCCTCGTACAGGTCCCAGACGGCCTGTCGCGTCTCCAGCGGGAGCGCGTGTCTGCGCCCGACGCGCGCCAGGTCCGCATACTCGTCGAACCGCGTCAGGCCGCGGCCCTTGATGACGTGCTTGATCTCGTCTTCCCAGTACGAGCGCGAGAATCGCGACGACCGCAACGGACTGGAGGCGCGGATTGCGTTCCACGCGTCGTCGAACGCAAACTGGGCCTCCCGGCCAGGAGCGCGGAACGCGATGCCGCGTTCCTTCAGGAGGCGAGACGCGATCGCGTGGACGCCCATGAAGTCGACGCGACCGACCATGTCGGGTGCGAGGCGTTCGAGGAGTGCCTCGAGGACCTTCGGCAGGGTGCGGATGTACGTGGTGAAGAGGACGCGACCACCGGTGGCGCGCGCGAGGTAGGCGGCGCGGTGCAGGCCGACCACGGTCTTGCCGGTGCCGGCGGCGCCGCGGATGCGAGCGGGGCCGTTGAAGTTGCGGCGGACGAGCTTGGCCTGAGCGGGGTCGAGGAAGGCCATCCAGTCCTCGATGGGTGCTTCGAGAACGCCGTCGAGGAGGTGGTCGACTGTTTCGTCGTCGAGCGTCGGCGCCGGCTCACGGGGGAGGACCGGGGCGGGGACGACGAGCTGCTGCGGTGCCGCCGGTGCCTCGCCGATGACGGGGAAGTGCTCGAGGAGCGTGGCGAGGACCTCGTTGACGCGCTTCGCGGAGAGCCGTGCGCCGCGCTTCGTGACGTGTCCGATCAGGTCGTGTACGCCGACGATGTCGACGGAGGCGACCCTGGCGTGCATCATCTTCTGACCGGCGAGTGCGGCGACCGCGTGAACCTCGCCGGGTGCGAGACCGATGTCCACGAGGGCGGCCTCGGTGCTGTAGGCGAGGTCGGCGAGGCGGGCGATGTCGTCGGTGACGTCCTCCTGGCCGCGGGTGATCCGGTCGTTGTGGACGGCGACGTCGCGCCACGCCTTCGTGTCGACGATGAAGACGCCGGAGCGGCCGACGACGACCATGTCGACCTGGGCGTTGCGGCTGCCGGGCCAGCGGCGGTCGGCGAGGAGGTGGTAGCCGATGCCGGCGAGTGGGGCGAGGACGCGGGCGGTCTCGCTCTCGGTGCGTTCGGCGATCTCGAAACGGGCAGCTTGTTGCTCGGCATCGTGGGCGCGGCGGCGGTGTTCGGCTGCGAGGCCTCGTTGGCGGCGGGCTTCGGTGCCTGCCGATTCTCCGGCGAGGGTCATGGTGGTTCCCACGGGGATCTTGCTCGTGGCACCGGGCGTCTTCCCCTGGGCGCGCGGTGCTGAATCATCCTCGTGGGCTGTGAGCAGGAGCGGCAGTACCCGTTCGGGGCGCAGATGCCGTGAGTACCGAGCACGGTCGGGCCGTTCTCAAACCGGTGCTGCCCCTAGCGCGGCGTGTGGTCAGCGGTGTTCCGCATGAGGTCTGCGGTTTCGTCGGGTTTCGCCAGGGCGTGATGGAGCAGCCGCGACCTCGCCCCTAGGATCGCCCTGACTGAGGGGACACACATGGACGTGCGTGAGATGACGCTGCAGGAACTGCTCGGCGGTCCGAAGCAGTACCTGGTGCCGCTGTACCAGCGGCCCTACGCGTGGGAGGTCCGCCAGCGGAAGCGGCTCTGGAACGACATCGTCGAGCTGGCGGAGACACGTCGCACCAACCCGAGCGCCACCCACTTCATGGGATCGCTCGTACTCTCGACCGGAGCGATCGTTCCGACTGGCATGGAGTTCCTCGTCGTGGACGGCCAGCAACGCCTGACGACGCTGACGATCCTGCTGTGTGCGCTCCGCGACTACCTGCGGGCCCACCAGCCCGATCAGCCGATGCTGGCCGAGAGCATCCACGAGCAGTACATCGCGGACCGATTCAAGCCGGGCGATGCGCGCCTCAAACTCCTGCCGACGCAGGCGGATCGGAACGCATTCCGCGCGATCGTCGACGGTGCGGTCGGAGCGGACTCCGCTTCCGGGGTCGGACAGGCGTACTCGTTCTTCCGACGCGAGCTCGAGCTAGCAGACGACCCGGACGACGCGCATGACATCGAGCGCATCCGTGAAGCTGTTCTCGGTGGACTGTCCTTCGTCTCGATCACGGCTCGAGACGAGGACAACGTCTACCGGATCTTTGAGTCGCTGAACAACACCGGGCTCCGTCTCACCCAGGGCGACCTCGTCCGGAACTACCTGTTCATGCGGCTCGGGTCTCGGGGCGAGTCGGTGTACTCGTCGTGGTGGCTGCCGATGCAGGAACGCCTGAGCGTCAATGACCTGGAGCTGATCTTCTGGCTCGATGCCGTCGCCGACGAGCCGCTGCTCAAGCAGGGGGACATCTACAGCTACCAGCAGGCGCGCCTCGCCAAGATGGATGACGAGTCCGTCCTGCGTGAGATCGAGCGGTTCAGTCGACTGTCCGAGTACCTCGACCTCGTTCGCGATCCGTCTCGCGAGCCGGACCCGGCCGTCCGTCGCCACCTGCAGCACCTCGCCGAGTGGGGCTCCGCCACCACCGTTCCCCTGACGTTGCGTCTCCTCGCGCGCCGTGCGGCCGGCACCAGCTCCTCGGAGGAGGTGGCCGGCGCGCTCGACGCCATCGAGTCCTACATCGTGCGTCGGACCATCGGCGGGCGTCCGGGACAGGGTCTGAACCGGACGATCCTGCAGGCGTGCGGCGAGCTGGACGACCGTCCGGTCGACCGCGTGCTGCTCGACTACTTCTCGACGGGGCGGAAGTACTTCGCGACCGACGAGCAGGTCCGCGATGCCGTCCGCTCCCAGCCGTTCTACCTCCGCGGGCTCCGCACGCAGCAGAAGCTCATCCTCAAGTGGATCAGCCAGTCCATCAACCCGCGCGAAGAGGTCGACGTCGAACAGTCGACGATCGAGCACATCCTCCCGCAGACGATCACGCCCGAGTGGCGCTCCGAACTCGAGGCAGACCTCGAGGACGGCGAGACGGTCGAGGCGCTCCACGAACAGCTCGTGCACTCCCTCGGCAACCTCACGCTCACCGGGTACAACTCGCAGCTGAGCAACCGACCGTTCCCCGCGAAGCAGACCGACTACCGACGAAGCAGCTTCACCGCCCTCAACGAGCTGGTCCTCGAGGCCGGGCGATGGGGACGACCGGAGATCACTGGCCGCGGTGAGTGGTTCGCAGACCGCATCATCGAACAGTGGGTTGGTCCGAACGAGCACGCACAGCCGGTCGCCACCGGACGCGACTGGTCCCTCGTGCACCAGGCGATCATGGCCATCCCCGCCGGACGTTGGTCCTCCTACGGCGACGTTGCGTCGCTGGTCGGCACACACCCGGTCCCACTCGGTGTCCACCTCGCCAGCACGCCGATCCCGGGAGCGCACCGTGTCCTGCAGGGCGGCGGCACGATCTCGTCGGGCTTCCGCTGGACTGATGCGGACGACGAGCGCGACCCACGTGTAGTGCTGGAAGAAGAGGGAGTTCATTTCGGGGCGAACGGCGCCGCTGACGAATCTGCTCGGCTCTCGACCGCCGAGCTCGCCGAACGCATCGGCCTCGTCGTGGACGAGGCAACGACCGACCCGGTCGCTGACGGGACGTTCCACGGTCAACTCGCGAGCGCGAACCCGCCCGCCGTCGTGAGCGCTGTCGACGCGCTCTTCGCCGCGTGGCGCGAGCTCGGCGGCACGATCGACTTCGGCGGCGGTCGAGAGAGCAGCGCCTTCGTGGTCGCTCCTCGACGAACCGTCACCGGACCGTCGCACTGGCCCCTCGCGATCTACCCGATTGCGGGCAGCGTCGAGGTCGTCTTCCAGCATCTCCGGGTGCGCCCGCCGTTCGACGACGTCGCGCTCCGTCACGAGTTCCGGAACCGCTTGAACGCCGTTCCCGGGATCGATCTGCCGGACAACAGGATCGACAAGCGGCCATCCTTCCCGCTCGAGGTACTGACCGACGAAGCGGCGAGGGACGGAGTCGTCGAAGCGCTGCGCTGGTTCGCTCAGGTGCTCGACCGCACGACCGACGAGGAGCACGCAGCGTGACCGAGAACAACGAGGAGCTCACGATGTCCGACCAGATCGAGCTCGTGAGCGACGGCGACGGCATCGCTGTGATCGGTGCACCCTCCGCCGTCGAACAGTTCCTGCGCACCGAAGGACTCGGCGACACTGGCTCGCCAGCGGTGTCGGAGCTGCCGCTCACCACACTCGGAAGCCTCGGGCAGATCACCGCTGCCGGGATGGCCAGCTCCGGGAAGTGGGTGCAACTCGCAGACGAGTCCGCTGCCATCGCCCGCAAGTTCGCTCTGGTGAAGAACAGCCAGACGGGCCTGAGCACGGGCATTGCGAAGGCGGCCGACGGCAAATTCGTCGCAAATCTGCAGTTCGCCTCGGTCGGGTCGCTGCTCAACCCCACGACCATCGCCAGCATCGGCACGATGATGAACCAGATGGCACTCCAGAAGTCGATCGACCGGCTCGGCGAGTACCTCGAGGTGATCGACGAAAAAGTCGAGGACGTCCTGCGCAATCAGCAGGACGCAGTCCTCGCCGACATGATCGGGGTGGACTTCGTCATCGAGGACGCAATGACCGGCCGTGCTTCCTCGGGGCGTGTGGACGAGGCCACATGGTCGAAGGTCCAGGGGACCTCCGCGACGCTGGCTCGGACCCAGGCGTACGCGCTCCGGCAGCTCGACGGCTTGGCGCAGAAGCTCGAGAAGAAGATGAAGTTGGGGGAGTTGGCGGACGCGACGCAGACCATCGAGCCGAAGGTCCGCGAGTGGCTCGCCGTCATCGCACACTGCCTGCAGCTGCAGGACACCCTCGACGTGCTCGAACTCGACCGGGTGCTCGACGCGGCACCGGAGGACGCGACCCAGAAGCGCCTCGCGCTCAAGGCGATCCGCGAGAACCGCATCGAGCGGATCACCGGAACCACCGGCCAGCTGATCGAGCGGATGGACGCGGCGGTGACACGGGCCAACTCGAAGGTGCTGCTGCAGCCGATCCCAGCCCGTGCCGTCGTGCAAGCGAGTAACGAGGTCGGGGCAGCCGTCGGCACGTTCCACAGGCGGATCGGGGTCGGGCAGGGGCACGAGGGCATGGACGCGAAGCGCTGGTTGCAGGCCGTCGGTGAGTTCCGCGACAGAGCAGTCGAGGAGAGCACAGAGGGTCTGGATGCAGCGAAGGCAATCGGGTCGTCAGCAATTGGTCGCGCTCGTCTCGCTACAGGAAAGATCGCGGCGGACATCGCGGAGCGGGCGCTCGGAGAGCGGGACGGGGACAGCGGCCGTGGTTGAAGGACGACGGCCAATAGCGACCCACCTCGGTAGCAAGTCGTCAATTCATTCGCACCCCTGATCAACCCGGATGAAACCCGTGCTCGCGAACGGAATTGAGGCATCGAGGTCATAGCCGCATTCGCTGATTCTGTTGAGGCTGGTGATTGACGTCCGCTGCGATCATCACAACCCTGACGTGCGGCCTTCGGCGCAGTGGTAGGCGCATGTGCAATCGGAATGCGACGTACGATCTCGAATGTCCCTGAGAATAAGTGCGAGTTCACTTCATCCTATGAGCACGATGAGTTCACCTCGCTGAGGACCGCGTTGGTGGTCAAGAACTGCGGGGGAGGCGCATTACTACCCTAGTGAGGCTGAGCACCGGGATGTTGGTTGGTGCGGCTGAACCAACTACACTGCTGTCGAGGTGGCACGCGGCCGGTTGATGGGTCAGGAAGCGGTCTGCATGCACGACGCCTCGTTGGAGCGCAGACCGAGTCGTTGGGCTTGCGCTGGTCGGACCACTCGACCTCGGGGCCTGACGGAGGCAGCCGCCAGGCCCCGGCCCCCGGTGTGCCTCGCTCGGTCGCGGTCGTCCAACGGCTTGTCGAAGGCGCGCGCCCTTATAGTCGAGACGACACTGTCAATTCAGGTGAAGTCAAACTTTGAAAGCGAGAACAGCATGCCCGTCCCCCGTAGTGGCGCCCTCAGCATGACATGGGTCGGGAAGGGGAATAAGCTGCGAACGACCGAGGAGGGGCGCTACGGCTACGACTGGGTTGATAGGGCAGACCCGAGAGCCACGGAAGTTCGCTTGCTCGAGCCCATTCGGCGTATCGGTGAGCAAGATGGGGACAATGGTGCTGAGGAAAACCTGCTCGTAGTGGGCGACAATGCAGATGTCTTGCGCTCGTTGAACAAAGTCCCAGAGTTGGCGGATAGATATTTCGGGAAAATCAAACTTTGCTACATCGATCCTCCTTTTAACACCGGTGGGGCTTTTGGCACTCATTACGATGATGCGCTGGAGCATTCGATATGGCTGACAATGATGGACGAGCGTCTACGTCTGATTCAACCACTTCTAAGACGAGATGGTTCAATCTGGGTGCATGTTGACGAGAACGAAAGTCATCGCATGCGTATGCTTCTCGACGAGGTTTTCGGTATCGAGGCTTACGCGGGGGAGATTGTCTGGCAAAAGACGTATGCCGCAAAGATGGACGCCAAACACGTTCCGGGTTCTCACGACACCATCTTCATATATCGGCAGCGAGGCGGGACGTGGCAACCGAAGCCTTTGAAGGGGAAGGCGAAGGTGAAGTTCCCCTTCACAGAGACAGATGGACGTAAGTATGCTACTTTTCCTCTGCGAAAGTGGGGCTCGAACTCGCTCCGCGAAGAAGCTCCGTCCGGGTGGTTTCCTATCACGGCGCCGACTGGTGACGAGGTTTGGCCAATCCGTCCCGACGGTCGGGAGGGAACGTGGCGTTGGGGGCGGGACAAGATCGCTAGCGATGCCCATCTAATCGAGTGGAAGAACGGACGGAACGGTGAGTTACAGCCCTACGTCAAGCAGTACGCGCAGAACGCGGGCGAAGAGTCGATCCCTGTGGACTCCTGGTGGGATAGATTCAAAGCGGGCACCAACAAAGACGCCAAGCGGCATCTGCGTCAACTGTTTCCGAACCAAGACGTCTTCGCGACCCCTAAACCTGAAGTTCTCCTGTCCCGGATAATTCAAGTGGCGACGGACGAAAACGATATTGTCCTAGATTGCTTTGCCGGCTCTGGCACGACCGCTGCGACGGCCCACAAGCTGCGCCGCCGATGGGTGACATGCGAATTGTCATTGGCCAACGTGGACCGCTTCATCCTTCCCCGCCTGCGCGCTGTAGTGGATGGCACGGATACCGGGGGCGTAAGTGGGGAGTCGACCCTGATACTGTCTGCAGACTCTCCTGCCTTGGACGTGCTGTCGCCCGAACAAGCGTTAGAGTTCGGGAAGGTGCTTCGCACCATGGCTGCGGAGCTCGGTTTATCCAAGTCATCGGCCGTCAAAGAGCTGCGCGACGCTGTCAAGACGACAATGGAAACCAAATTACAATGGACGGGAGGTGGTGGGTTCACCTTTGCTCAACTTGCACCCAAGATGTATGACGTGATTGAGGGCATCACGGTGCTCACTGACGCAGCGAAGGGAGCCCGTTTCGCTGACCACGTCGCCGCTCAACTCAACTTCCGCCGTGCACAGCATGGACCGTTCGTTGGCGCCCGCGGTAATCAGCGGCTTGCTGTGCTCGATGGGGTCGTTTTCGAGGAGGACTTGCGTCAGTTGCAAGCCGAACTCGAACCGACAGAGTCGGCTGTCGTCGTGGTTTCTGGATTGGACGCATCGGCGCAACGATGGGCAGCGGCGCACCGCTCGTCCGTTCGTGTCGTTCGGGCGCCCGACTACCTCAACTTTTGGAAGGCCTCCCGTGCTTACCTATGATGCCGCTCTCGTCGAGCGCGTGGCTACTGCGTTCAGTTTGCGATCGCCAAATAAGAAGGCATTGGACAAGCTCGTTTCATTGCTTAGCGACCCGAGCTCAGCTAGCGAGCTAGTTGTCAATCTCGCTACTGGCGTCGGTAAGACATTCCTGATGGCAGCTTTGGTTGAATATCTCTCACAACAGGGCATACGAGACGTCCTAATCGTTACGCCGGGACGAGTTGTTCAGGCGAAGACAGAACAAAATTTCACAGTTGGATCACCGAGGTTTATCGAGGGTGCCGATTACCAGCCAGTCGTCGTAACGCCGTCAACCTATAAGGCACAAGCGGCTGACCTCCAAGATGCTCAACGCGTCCGCATCTTCATATTCAACATACAGCAGTTGCTGTCGTCGAGGGAGGGAGTGAATCTTGGGACACGCAAGCTACAAGAAGACTTCGGTTCTAGTTTATATGAGCATCTGCAGAAGTTGGATAGCCTTCATGTAATCGCTGATGAGCATCACCTCTATCATTCGAAGGCCAAGGCATTCAGTGCGGCAATTAGTGAGCTGGGAGCGAAGCATGTTGTCGGCTTAACTGCAACCCCCGACCCCGAAGACAGGGGAAAGCTGGTGTTCGAATACACCCTAGGCGACGCTATCGCTGATGGATTCGTGAAGCGACCCGTGATTGTATACCGGCCGAACGGGACCTCGACCGAGAAGCTGCAGCTGCTAGACGCCATCGACGTGCTCAAGGCGAAGTCCGCAGCCTACGATCTGGAGGCGCAAGCTCGAGGCCGGCAAGTTCATCCCGTTCTGTTTGTCGTCGCCTCCTCGATCGATCACGCTAATGATGTCGGTGCGATGCTTGCCACTAGCGAGTTCTTTGGGTCTGCAGAGGCAGTTTTAGTTGTGACCTCCGAGTCCAGTCAAGACGACCTGGAGTCGCTCGAAGCGGTGGAAAGTGCCGACTCGCCAGTGCGAGTGATTGTGTCCGTGAATAAGCTCCGGGAGGGCTGGGATGTCAGCAATATTGCCGTCCTGGTCGCCTTGCGCAAGTTGGCGTCTCAAGCCTTAACGGAGCAAGTTATGGGGCGTGGCCTACGTCTCCCGTTTGGAACTCGGACGGGACGCTCGCTGGTCGACTCCCTTGACATAATCGCTCACGATTCTTATAAGGCACTGCTCGCGCAAAAGGATCTGCTAGCAGCGCGAACGCTCCCCGAAGCAAAGTCCGTGGCGCCCGCCGAGGTGGACCAGCAAGGCTACGCACCCGCGCCGGAGAACATTGCGGATGATGCGGTGGAAGACGCTGAGTTGGAGAAATGGGGTGTAGCCGAAGGGCTGTCCACGCCAGGCCTACTGGAATCGGTACAGCGACTAGACTCCATCGCCTTAGTCAGCGACTCCTCGGGTGCTCCTCTCGTGGAGGCGATGTCAGTGAGTAGTCGTCTTGATAAGAGTGACGGTGAGTCCGTTGTGGAGCGCGTCGTTCCACCGAACTGGACCTTCAGCTTTCCGCTGCCGAGGGTTGCTAGAGATGTGGTTCCATTCGAACTTGTTTCCATTCCTGACCAGGTGATCGATCTTGCTGGGCGACGCCATCAAGCAAGTATTGAGTCAGACGAGGTGCGACGCACTGAGGTTACGAGTCAGCGATTGCAGGAACGGATGGTGATTGGTACGCGCGACGAAGAGAATTTGCAGGTCACACACAAGGACGTGGCGGACCGAGACGACGTGATCAAGAGTCTGCGTGAGGCCGTCATTGATGCCGCTCCCGAGCTACCGCGGACGCCCGCTACGATTGCGCGTGTTAGTAAGATGGTGGATAGGTATCTCGAGAATGCGGGACCGTCGGAACATTGGACTAAGCCCTGGTTGGAGCGTGCTAGACAGGGGCTCGTGTCTGTGATTCGCGCACAAACGAGTGAGCATCGTAAATCCCTCAAGTGGTCAGTCGATCTCGAGAAACTGATTGTACCCAATCGAAATGATGTTGTCCTCGGTGACGAGTTGCAGGCGCACCTAGGCTCCGTCACCCCTCGTCGGCATGAGGTTGTTGGGGGTTGGTATAAACATGCAATGGCCCTAGCTAAGTTTGACGCAGTCGCAACGGAATTCAATATTGCTCTGATTCTTGATCTTGCGCCTAGTATCGTGCATTGGCTGCGGCTCGAGCCTGCCGATGGCGTGTTTGTTCAAGGCGGAGCCGGATACGTGCGTTACTTCCCGGACTTTGTTGCTCTCGATTCGGATGGCGTTTTATGGCTGATCGAGGGAAAGTCCGATTCGGACGCTCAATCTGCGCCGGTCAATGCCAAAAAGGAAAGCGCGAACGAATGGGCGAGGCGCGCATCTGACTCCGAATTGTTCTCGGAAGAGTGGCGCTACATGTTCGCGACGGAAACGTCACTGAAAGCAGCTGGCGGCACTTGGGCCGGGTTGAAGGCTAGTGCGGATATTGGCGGTAGCTGAGCAAGGTGCGACGGCCCTTCGGAGAATCGTGGAGCCTAAGGGTTGAGCGATCGAATGACATCTCCTGGTCGAGCCCCCTGTGTCCGTCTGTTTTTGTCGTATTCGGATTCCTCTCCTGCGGGGGTGATCAAAGAGCGGTAGTTCAGGTTGGGCTCGATGGGACGCAAAGTGGTTTCGGGCGCTGCAGCGTGTGCGAACTTGGGGTCCGTGCGCCGGTCAACCGGGTCGCACGCGCTATGGGCTGGCCGGGTGCAGTCGTCATCGTCATCGTCGAGTGTGTCTGCACCCGGCCCTATGCTTCCATCGCGGCAACTGACGAGGGGGAGCGCATGCAGATCACCACCGACCGCCAGGTCCTCCTCAGCCCGAGCGACCTCAGCACGTGGGCGACCTGCGAGTGGGCGTTCCTCCGCCGCCTCGACGCCAAGCTCGGCCGCGGCGGCCCCTTGCCCGACGAGCACGACGACATGCTCGAGCGCACCGCCCGCCTGGGGGACCAGCACGAGCTCGACTACCTCGACATCCTCAAGCAGACGCGCGACGTCGTCGAGTTCGAGCGACCCGCACCACCGGACTACGCCAGAGCAGCAGCCGAAGCGCGAGACGCATTCGCCGACGGCGCCGACGTCCTCTACCAACCGACCTTCCACGAGCCGCCCACCCCCGACCGCCCGGGCTTCATCGGCTTCGCCGACTTCATCCTCCGCAACGACCAGGGCGCCTACGAGGTCTACGACACCAAGCTCGCCCGCCACGCCAAGATCAGCGCCCTGCTCCAGCTCGCTGCCTACGCCGAGCAGATGCAGGTGCACGGCATCCCCACCGGCGAGCAGGTCCACCTGGTCCTCGGCGACCGGACGACGACCACGCACGACCTCGCCGACATCGCCCCGGTGTACCGCACGCAGCGCGCCGAGCTCGAGCGGGTCATCGCCGAGCGGATGCAGGAGCACGAGGAGCTGCAGTGGGGCGACCCCCGGTACTCCAGCTGCGGCCGCTGCGCGATCTGCCAGACCCAGGTGCAGCAGCACCGCGACCTGGTCCTCGTCGCCGGCATGCGCCTCGACCAGCGGACGAAGCTGATCCGGCAGGGGGTGCGGACGATCGACGACCTGGCGGACCGCACCGCGGCCGTGCCCGGCATGTCGCGATCCACGCAAGAGCGGCTGGTCCGTCAAGCGCGCCTCCAGACCGAGACCGAAGCGGAGCGGAACCGAGCGGCCGCACCCAATGCGAGCGACGCAAGCAACCACGCGACCAAGCCGCGCTTCGAACTCCACGACCCCCGCGCCCTCGACGCGATCCCCGCACCCGACCCCGGCGACGTCTTCTTCGACTTCGAGGGCGACCCCCTCCACACCGAGGACGGCGTCCACTGGGGCCTCGACTACCTGTTCGGCCTGGTCGACGACCGCGCCGACTTCACCGCCTTCTGGGCGCACACGATCCGCGACGAGCGCCAGGCGCTGCTCGACTTCCTCGCCTTCATCAAGCAACGCCGAGCGCAGCACCCGGGCATGCACGTCTACCACTACGCGGCGTACGAGCGGACGCACCTGCTGTCCCTCGCCGCCCGGCACGGCGTGGGGGAGGACGACGTCGACGACCTGCTGCGCGCCGGCGTCCTCGTCGACCTGTACCCGATCGTGCGCAAGGCCCTGGTGGTCGGCAGCCGCAGCTACTCGATCAAGAAGCTCGAGCCGCTGTACATGGGCGAGGACCTCCGCCTGAGTGACGTGACGAACGCCGCCGACAGCATCACCGCGTACGTCGAGGCGATCGCGGAACTCCGGAACGGCGACCCCGCGACCGGCCAGCGCATGCTCGACCAGGTCGCCGACTACAACGCCTACGACTGCCGCTCGACACTGCGGCTCCGTAGCTGGCTGCTGTCGCTCCGGCCGCCGCAGACCGAGCCGGCGACCGACGAGGCCGAACTCCTGCCGCCGATCCCCGTGGAGCGCGAGCCGGACCCCGTGTACACGGCCCTCGCCGCCCAGATCGCGGACGTCGACCCCCTCGACCGAGACGCCGACCAGACCGCCCTGGCGCTCGCGGCCGCCGCGATCGACTACCACCGCCGCGAGGCCAAGACCTTCTGGCAGGACCACTTCGACCGCCTCCGCAACCCCGTCGACGACTGGGCCGACACCCGCGACGTCCTCGTCGTCGAGCGCGCCTCCGTCGAGCGGGACTGGGACACGCTGCCGCGTGCCCGCTCGCAGTCACGCGAGATCCGCCTGTCCGGGACCCTCGCGCCCGGTTCGCGCATCCGGCCGGGAGGCACGCCCCACCTCGTCTACGACGACCCACTCCCGCGGTCGGTCACCGCTCCGGCGCCGGGTTCGAAGGGCGCGTCGGCTCGCGCGGTCGTGCTGGAAGCGGCCGACAACGGCGATGCGTTCGAGGTCCTGGTGAAGGAGAGCCTGCCGGTCGGCGGCGGCGAGCCCCACCACGACTTCCCGGTCGCCCTCGCGCCGGCCGCCCCACCCCGGGCGAAGCCGCAGCCCGAGGCGATCGCCGAGTGGGGGCAGGAGGTCCTCGACGCCCTGCCGTCGATGCTGCCGGACCCCGCGCTCGACCTGCTGCGCCGGGTCCCGCCGCGCGGCGCACTCGCTCCGGTCGCCGGGGACGACACCGTCTCGGCGGTCGTCACGACGCTGCTCGGGCTCGACCGGTCGTACCTGGCGATCCAGGGCCCTCCCGGCACGGGCAAGACGTACGTCGGGTCGAACGTCGTCGCGCGGCTCGTCCGTGAGCACGGCTGGCGCATCGGGGTCGTCGGCCAGTCCCACGCCACCTCGGAGAACTTCTTGTCGTCGGTGGTGCGCGCCGGTGTGCCCGCCGACCGCGTCGTGAAGGTGCCGAAGTCCGGTGCGACCGAGCACGAGCTCGAGGCCGCCGCCTGGACGCCGGTGAAGAACAACGCTGCCGTCTCCGCCTTCCTGTCGTCGTGCGCCGAGACCGGCACCGGGGGAGTCGTCGGCGGGACGGCGTGGGCCTTCGCGAACGAGGGCACGATCCCGCGACGCTCCCTCGACCTGCTCGTGGTCGACGAGGCCGGGCAGTTCTCGCTCGCCCCGACCGTCGCGTCCTCGATCGCCGCGCAGCGCCTGCTCCTGCTCGGCGATCCGCAGCAGCTGCCCCAGGTGTCGCAGGGGTCGCACCCCGAGCCGGTCGACCAGTCGGCGCTCGGGTGGCTCGCGGACGGGGAGCACGTGCTCCCGCCCGAGTTCGGTTACTTCCTCGCGCACACCCGCCGCATGGAGCCCGCGCTGACGGCTTCGGTCTCGGGCCTGTCGTACGACGGGCAGCTGACGTCGATCGTGAGTGGTCGGCACCTCGACGACCTCGACCCTGGCGTCCACCCCGTGCCGGTCGTCCACAGCGGGAACACGACGTCGTCGGAGGAAGAGGCCGCACGGGTCGTCGAGCTCGCCCAGAACCTGATCGGCCGCCGGTGGGTCGACGGCGAGGTGACTCGGCCGTTGACGGACGAGGACGTGATCGTCGTCGCGCCCTACAACGCGCAGGGAGCGCTGATCCGCGAGGCCCTCGACCGCGCCGGACTCCGCGGGACCCAGGTCGGCACGGTCGACATGTTCCAGGGGCGCGAGGCCGTGGTGTCCATCACGTCGCTCGCGGCCTCGAGCGCGGCAGACATCCCGCGCGGACTCGACTTCCTGCTCATGCCGAACCGGCTCAACGTGGCGCTGTCCCGGGCGCAGTGGGCGGCGTACCTCGTGTACTCGCCGGCGCTCACCACCGGGCTGCCCCCGTCGATCAGTGGGCTGTCCCTGCTCTCCCGGTTCATCGAGCTGGTCGAGCCGCCCCGCTGAGGCGGTGGCAGCCCCCGAAGCGGGGAGTGCTTGTCCTTGAGCGGCACTCATAGGATCTGGTCGTGATCGATTTCAGCAACGGTGCTCTCTTCAAGCTCGCGCAGTGCGACCCCGCGGAGATCGCGCCGCAGGTTCAGCAGCTCCTCCTCGACAACGAGCAGATCCTCGTTGCAGCAAAGACCATCCGCGACTTCGTCGTCTTCACGGACAAGCGCATCATCGCCGTGAACGTGCAGGGCATGACCGGGAAGAAGCGCGACTTCACATCGCTGCCGTACAGCAAGGTGCAGTCCTTCTCCGTCGAGACTGCTGGCACCTTCGACCTTGACGCCGAGCTGGACCTGTGGTTCAGCGGACTCGGAAAGGTGCGGTTCGAGTTCAAGGGCCGCTTCGACATCACCTACCTCGGCAAGCTCGTCGCGCACCACGTGCTGTAAGCATTCGGGTTTGGCGAGGGAGACGAGTTAGCGATGACGTTCTGGTGGGCCTCGCAGGGCAAGAACTACCGAGTGGCGATACCGCAGGGGACACTCTGGTCCTGCCCTATCGTCCGAGCTGATGGGCGGGAAGTACTCAGAAGCGATCGTCTCCCTTTGCAAGCGATGCAGCGGGACGACGTGGTGTTCCACTACGGCAGGCAGTACCTGCGCGCCATCAGCCGCGTGTCGGCGCCGTGGGTGGCTGCGCCGCGGCCACCGGGGTACCCGAAGATTCGGTCCGGTGATCTCGATGAGGGTTGGCTGGTACGGGTCGAGCCGGTCGTGACCGAGCTGTCCATCGGATTCGATGAGTTGCGCAACGTGGTCGGGAGCGGTCCTGGCCGACCCTTCGGCAAGGATGGGCGCCCGGCTCAGAAGTACTTGTCGACCATCACAGAAGCCGAAGCGGCGACCCTGCTCGACAAAATCGGCGCCGCAGCGCCCGACCTCGTCGAGACAGCGGAACTCATGTCGCTCTCGCTCCCGACAGACATTTCAATCCGCGGCACCGCCCGCGTTGAGCAGGCCGAGCTGCGGCGACACCTACTCCACTCGAGAAGCGAAGCGCCGTGCGCGGTTTGTCGCCGTGTGCTTCCCGCGTCCCTTCTGGTCGCCGCTCACGTCCTGCCCCGGACCCTGCTGACGGATTCGGAACGCATGGACTTCGAGCACGTTGCGGTTCTGATGTGCGTTCTTGGTTGTGATTCTTTGTACGAGCGGGGCTACCTCACAGTCAGGGACAGGCAGGTGAAGATCGGCCGTCCTGCCGACACGCCAGCAGTTGCCGACTCTGTTGGCGCATTGGTCGGCTCCAGCGTGGAACCCGTGTCCCTCCAGCAGGAGAGCCTCTTCGCCGAGCACGCTTCGCTTCATCTCGGCGGTCCAAGCCGTCGCACCTTCAAGCGATGAGCGCGTTCGTGGTCAGCAGGTGACCAAGCTCCTGAGGATTGCCGGCGATCAGCCGGCCTGGACGGTACCGACCGCCGAGCTGTAGCTGGCGGTCGCGCCGAACCGCGCCCCGATGATCGTGGCCGACCATGCGCTCCGATCCGGCGCGACCGGGTACAGGACCCGCGCGCCCGCCGAGATCGGCGCCAACCCCGTTCCGTCCATCAGGGCGATCCGCGCCGGGTCGCTCGCCGTCGTGAGCTCGGTCGGGTAGTTCCCGGCTCCGAACCGTCCCTCCAGGGCGTACGCCAGGGTTCCGGCGCCCATGGCGACCGCGGACCGCTCGGTGTCGAAGCTCGTCGGCTCGGGAACCGCGGGCGCCTGCGGGGCAGCAGCCTCGGCCGGGGCCGCTCCCTGCTCCGTGCTGTCGCCTGCAGCCGCTGGCTCCGGTGCGGCTTCTGCCGGTTCCTGCTCCTCGGTCGTGGGACCGGCCAGCGCCGCGTCGGGCGAGGACACCGCCATCGGGAACCCGGGGTCGAACACCTGCCCCTCGTGCGTCGCCGGCAGCGAGAGCACGGGCCACTGCACCCCGACGGTGGAGAGCCCGAACGCGAGCACCGCGTACGCCATGAGGGCCGTACCGACGGTGCCGAGCATGATCGCGCCGCGGCCGAACGCGCGCGCAACGCTGCCGAAGCGGCTCCGGTCGGTAACGAGACGGCGTCCGATGACGATGGCTGTGACACCGATGGTCGATGCGATGAACCCGCTCTGGACCCCGGCCTCCTGCGGCTCGGCGAGTGCCATGACGAGGCTGCCGAGTCCGAGGAACATCGCCAGGGCCGCCCAGGCCCACGGTCGGGTGGCTCGCCGTGCGCCTCGGGGCGGCTCGGCGGTCAGGAACGCGGACCTCGGCCGTCGCGGCGGCGGCCCGGACGGTGCGTCGGCGAAGTACCCCGGAGGAGACCAGTCACGTGGTCCCGGACCGCCCAGTGGCATCGTCGTCCCCTCGTTCTTCGTTCAACGACGGTCCGAGTCTGGCTGTCGGTCTCGAGTTGAGCGATCCCCAGAACTGGGTGGGTGCCGGGTTCGACACGGGGCGTGTCGAGGGCTCCGGAGTCCACGACGGTCCCGTCCGGAAGCGGACCGCCGGACCGCGTCGCCGGCAGCGAACGTGGCGTGACGATCTCGGTTCGCGATCGCCGGGGATCGTGAACCAGGATCGTCAGCCGCAGATCGCAACCAGCAGGTCCGCCAGGCCAGTCCCCGGCGGGCCGGCCTGGTCGGTGGTGGCCTAGCCCTGGGTGGAGTCCTCGGCCTCGGCGTCGGCGTCGTCGCCGGGGATCTCGCCGCGCATCTGCGCCCGGATCCCCGCGAGGACGTCGGCGTGCAGGAAGTTGGCGTCCTCGGCGCTGGTCGGGTCGACGACGATGCCGAACTCCTCGGGCACCGCGGTCACGAGCTCGGCCATGCGGACCGGGCGGGCCTCGGTGCCGGGGACGCCCTCGGTCAGTTCGGCGGGGTCGGTGAACACCGGGACGAACGGCAGGTCGCGGATCATCACGTGGGCGATGCTCCCGCCCTCGGGATCGCCCGCGGGCTTCCACGGCACCCACGCGGCACTGCCGAGGAACCCCTGCGCGGAGGATGCCATGCGGCGCCGCAGGGCTCCGGCGGGCGACTCGGTCCTGCCGGCACCGGGGCCGAACGCCGACCCGCTCGTGTCGTTGCTGCTCATGGGGGTTCCCTCCGCCGTGGTGTGCCCGGCCATGCTCCCACGACGGAGGAGCGGAACCGAATGCGCACTCCGGCCACCGGTGTCGGCGCTCGCGTCTACAGTCCGAGCAAGTCCGCACCTCCACGTCAGGAGCACCGTGCCACCACTGCAGTTGACCCGACGGTCGCTCCTCGCGGGCGCGCTCGGGCTCGGCGCGGCCACCGCCCTGAGCGGGTGCGTCGCGAACAACGGACCGCAGCCGAGCACGGCGGCGCCCGGGTCGAAGGCCGACATCGGCGAGGTCGAGGGCACACTGCGGTTCGCGTTCTGGGGCGGCAGCGACGGCGAGAACAGCGGCTTCGCCCGGGCCAAGGCCGGCTTCGAGCAACGGCACCCGAAAGCGACGATCGAACTGCAGACGCTGCCGTACGACGGGTTCTTCTCGGGCATCGACCGGGGCATCCTGTCGCGCACGGCTCCGGATGTGTTCCGGGTCGACTACACGAGCATCGGGAAGTACACCTCGCACGGGGTGCTGCTCGACATGACGCCGTACCTCAGCGCGTCCGAGGCGGAGGGGTTCCTACCGGCGCTGTACGACGCCGTGCAGTTCGAGGGCCGGACCTACGGCGTGCCGCACCAGACCGACACCTCGGCGATCGCATTCAGCCGGAAGGCCCTCGACGAAGCGGGCATCGGCGCCGTGCCGGACCGGCTTGACGACGCATGGACGCGGGAGGAGTTCACCGACGTCAGCACGAAGCTCCGGAAGGCCCTGCCCGACGACAAGTACCCGTTCGCCTACGACTGGACGGCCGCGGGCGCCTACCGCTGGGCGAGCTTCCTCTACCAGGCGGGCGGCTCACTGCTGACGGAGGACCTGCAGCACTCGGCGGTCGACGGGGACCCGGCGCGGAAGGCGATGGCGTTCACGCAGCGGTTCTTCGACGAGCGGTGGGTGCCGGCGAACAACACCATCAAGACCACGGTCTACTCGGACAACTTCTTCCTCAACCAGACCGTGGCGATGACCTTCATCGGGGACTTTCTCGTGCCCGAGCTCGCGGACGGCGCGAACGGGTACCAGGGCGGCGAGTGGGCGACGACCTACATGCCACGGGACCGGGCGGCGGCGTCGGACCTCGGCGGCAACGCCATCGTCGCCACGCGGGACACCGAGAACCCCGAGCTCGCGGCCGCGTTCCTCAAGTTCCTGGTCGAGGAGGAACAGATGCGGGACTTCTGCCAGCTCGCGAACGAACTCCCGACGCTGCAGACCCTGGCCGACCAGACGCTCGACTACGCGGTCCGCCCGGACGTCATGGGCGTGTTCGCCCAGCAGGCCACGACGATCACCGAGACGGCCGTGCGCGAGACCGTCGTGCCCGGCTTCGCCTCGATCAACACCGCACTGCAGGACCAGCTCGAACTCGCGTTCCACGGCCGGAGCACCGAGCAGGCGATCCGCGCGATCGACGCCGCGGTCGACCAGGCGGTGTCCGCGTGACGGGCGCGACCGAGCGCATCGGCGGCGCCACGGCGGGTGGAGCCGTGCGGCGCGGACCGCGGCGGTCCGCCGGGGTCTTCCGTGCCTCCAGTACGGCGGCCGCATCCGCGTTCCTGCTGCCGAACGTCGTGCTGATCGTCGTCTTCACGCTGCTGCCGCTCGTGTACGCGCTGGTGATCAGCTTCCAGGACCTCGACTCGCTCGGCGGGACGAGCTGGGCCGGCCTCGGCAACTACGCGAAGCTCGTCACCGACCCGGTGTTCTGGCAGTCGGTCTGGAACACCGGCGTGTTCACGCTGTTCACAGTGCCGGTCGGCATGGCGATCGGGCTCGGCATCGCGGTGCTGCTCAACGGTGTGCTGCCGGGCCGGACGGTGTTCCGGACGATCATCTTCCTGCCGCTCGTCGTGTCGGGTGTCGCCACGGGCGTGCTCGGCGCGTGGATGTTCGACCAGAACAACGGGTTCATCGACAAGTTCCTCGCGACGCTCGGGCTGCCGCAGGTCGACTGGCAGTCGAGCGGCGGGTGGGCGATGACGGCGGTCATCCTCATGACGCTCTGGCAGCGCATCGGCTTCGACATGCTCATCTACCTCGCGGGGCTGCAGGGCGTCGACCCCGCGGTGCAGGAGGCCGCGTCGACCGACGGTGCGACCGGCTGGCAGCGCTTCCGGCTCATCACGTTCCCGCTGCTCGGCCCGTCGACGTTCTTCCTGCTCGTGATGAACCTCATCTACTCGTTCCAGGTGTTCGACACCGTCTGGGCGATGACCCGCGGCGGGCCCGGGTACGGCACGACGACGGTGGTGTCCTACGCCTACCGGGTCGCGTTCGACGAGCACGGGCCGCAGCTGCTCGGCTACGGCGCGGCGGTCGGCATCGTGATCTACCTCGTGACGCTCCTCATCACGGGACTGCAGTGGCGCTTCAACGCCGGACGGGACCAGACGGACTGATGACCTCATCGACGTGGGACACCGGCGCGACGGCGTCCGGTCGGTCCGCCCGGGCCGCGAGCACCACCGCCACCCGGTCGCCCCGGAAGCGCGGCGGCAAGCTGCTCTGGCTGCGGCTGACCGTCGCGGTGCTCGTCACCGTCGTGATGGCGTTCCCGCTGTACTGGATGATCCTCACGGCGTTCTCGACCCGCGCCGACCTGTACGCGCCCGGGCTGCAGCTCTGGCCGCAGCACCCGACGCTGCAGAACTTCGTCCGGCCGTTCCAGGAGTTCCCGGTCTGGCGGTGGTTCGCGAACTCGCTGCTCGTGGCGGTCGTCGTCACGGCCATCACCGTGTTCTGCAACCTGCTCGCCGGGTACGCGTTCGCGAAGCTCCGGTTCCGCGGCCGGAACGCGCTGTTCCTGGTGCTGCTGTCGACGCTGATGATCCCGCCGCAGGCGATCATCGTGCCGCAGTTCTTCATCTCGATCGGTCTGCACCTGTACGGCGGGCTGTGGGCGGTGATCCTGCCCGAGGCCGCGGCGATCTTCGGGGTGTTCCTGGCCCGGCAGTTCTTCCTGGCGGTGCCCGACGAGCTCATCGAGGCGGCCCAGCTCGACGGCGCCGGACGCTTCCGCACGTTCGTGTCCGTCGTGCTGCCGCAGTGCCGGCCGCTCCTCGCGGTGCTCGTGCTGCTGACGTTCATGGGGGAGTGGAACGCGTTCGGCTGGCCGCTCGTGGCGCTGTCCGGCAACCAGGACCTGTTCACGGTGCCGATCGGCATCGTCGGGACCCTGCAGGGGCAGTACACGTCGGACTACGGCGCGATCATGGCCGTCAACCTGCTCATGATCCTGCCGATCGTCGCGCTCTTCCTCGCCTTCCAGCGGTACTTCGTCGAGGGCCTGTCACGGAGCGGCCTCCGGTGACGCCGGGTCCCCGTCCGACGTCGGACGACGCCCGTCGCTGGGTCACGGAGGACTTCGGCGTGCATGCGGTCTCCGTCGACGAGGTCACCGGCGGGACGGACACCTCGGCCGCCGTCTGGCGGATCACCGACCGCGAGGGCACCGCCTGGGCGGCGAAGTGGACCTCGCGCCCGAGCCGGACCGGGACGCGGCTGGTGTCCTCGATGGCCGGCGCCGGCCTCGACGGGACCCCCGCGGTGCGCGCGACGATCGACGGACGGCGCCGCAGCCGCCGTGCCGGCGGCAAGCTGGCGCTCACCCGGTGGTCGGACGGCGAGGACGCCGCCAACGTCGGGCTCGGCCTGGAGGCATGGCGTGCGTACGGCGCGCTCCTCGCGGACGTGCACGCCCACGCCTTCCCTGTGCCGCCCCGCCGGCAGGGTGCGCGTCGGGGCATCCGTCGCCGCCGGCGCCGGTACCGCGCCGAGATCCGCGCCCTCGACGCCGCCGCCGTGTCCGGCTCGGACCCGGTGCTCGACCTGTGGCGGGACGCGCGGGACCGCGTCGACCTGCTGCTGCGCGGGACGCAGCTCGAACCGGCCGCGGTGGGAGCCCCCGTGCCCTGTCACGGCGACCCGCACCTCGGCAACGTGCTCGTCGAACCCGACGGCTCGCTCCGGCTGGTCGATTGGGACGAGGCCGTCGTCGGACCGCGCGAGATCGACCTGCACCTGGTCGAGTTCAGCGTGCTGTTCGCACCCGCGACACCGGAGCAGCTCGCGGCCTTCCGCACCGGGTACGGCCCCGTCGAGCTCGACGAGTGCCGGCTCGTGCGGTACGCCTGCATCCGGGCGCTCGAGGACCTGACCTCGACGATGACGGCCGCCCTGGCGAGCACCGGAGCCGACCGGGACGAGGCACTCCGGGTGTCCACGGGCATCCTGGCGCCGACGGGCTCGGCGTCGCTCGTCGAGCCACGGCTGTGGGAGGCCCTCGTCTCGCAGGGCGTCTGACGACGACGGCGCCCGACCCACGAGGTGGGCCGGGCGCCGGACGGACCACGCTCAGTACTTGGCCGACTGCCCGCCGTCGATCGGGACGACCGTCGCGTTGACGTACGAGGCGTCGTCGGACAGCAGGAAGGCGACGACGGCGGCGATCTCGGGGGCCTCACCGTAGCGCTTCGTGGGGTTGACCTGGATGAACTCCTCGGCGGCCTTCCGCGGGTTCTCCGCGTCGATCTGCTTCATCGAGTTCTCGACCATCGGCGTCCAGATCGCACCGGGGGCGATGGCGTTGATGCGGATGCCGTACTGGCCGTACTCCACGGCGGAGTTGCGGGTGAGGCCGACGACACCGTGCTTGGCGGCCGCGTAGCCGGACTGGTTGCCGATGCCGCGGATGCCACCGACGCTCGCGGTGTTCACGACCATGCCCGAGCCCTGCTCGCGCATGACCCGCAGCACCTTCTCGAGCCCGAGGAACACGCCACGGAGGTTGATCGACACGACCTTGTCGAACTCGGCGGCGGTGAAGGACTCGGTGGGGTTCTGCTTGCCCTCGATGCCGGCGTTGTTGAAGAAGCCGTCGATGCGGCCGAAGCGCTCGGTGGTGGCGGTGACGTAGGCGTCGACCTGGGCCTCGTCGGAGACGTCGGCGACGGTGGTGAGCACCTGGGCGTCGGGGCTCGCCTCGAGGACGGCGGCCTTCGTGGCCTCGAGTCCCTCGCTGGAGACGTCGACGAGCGACAGCTGAGCACCTTCGGCGGCCAGGCGGACGGCGGTCGCGCGGCCGAGGCCGGACCCGCCGCCGGTGATGAGGACGACGCGGTCGGTGAAGCGGGTGGTGGATGTCATGGATGGCCTCCTGCGGTCTTCGACGATGAAGGGCTCGGGTCCAGCGGTGGGTCGACGAGTCCGTTCGATGCATCTGCATCGATAGCTCTAGGCTACACCTGTCGTTTTGCTCGGTCGGTCAGTCGCTCAGCAGCGCGCGAGCACCCGCTCCATCGCGTCGCGCTCCGCGGGCGCCACCCAGAGCCGGTACGTCGTCTTCACCGTGATCTGGTGCTCGACGTAGGTGCAGCGGAACGCCGTGTCCGCGGGCAACCACGTCGCCGCGTCGCCCGAACGCTTCTGCGCGTTCGAGTGGCCGTCGACGGCGAACAGGTTCGCGGGGTCGTTCGCCAGGGCTTCGCGCTGCTCCTGCGTCAGCTGCTGTGCGCCGGTGCGCCAGGCGTTCTCGAGCGCGACGACGTGGTCGATCTGCACGAGGGTCGAGGTCCGGTTCCCGCGGACGAAGTCCACCCGCTCGCCGGTGTACGGGGAGATCAGCGTGCCGCGCAGGACCTTGCAGGGCCCCTGCCGCTCGATGTTCGTCAGGTCGCGGGCGAGCACGTCGTTCCGGGTGTCGCAGCCGTTGTGGTCGACGTCGAGCCAGGCGGTGCCGAAGCGGGCCTCGCGGTCGTAGCCGGTCGCGGCGGCCTTGCCCTTCACGGGCAGGGCAGCGAGCTCGCGGCGGGCGGTCGCGGCTGGGGTCGCGTCGGTCGGGCTGGTCGCGTCGGTCGCCTCGGTCGGGCTGGTCGGCTCGGTCGCGTCGACGGTCGGCCGGGAGGCGCCGCCCGCCTCGGCCCCGCCGCCCGCGTCGGCCGTCGGTGCGGTGGTGATCGTCGGTGCCGCCGTCGACGAGGACGTCCCGTCCGCGGCGGCGTCGGCGTCCGCGTCGGTCACGCCGGTGGTGTGCAGCAGCCATCCGGCGAGGGCGACGACCGCGACGAGGCCGAGCGACGTCAGCGATGCCCGAGCCCTGCGGCGCGAGGAGGTGGAACGGGCGGAACGCGGACGGCGTCGACGGGACGTCATGGGGAGGCCTTCGGTGGTGCGGTGGAGCGGGCCCGGGTGGACCGTTCACGATCATCCCGTGCGGCACCGACGAACCAGGGCGTAGACACGGGGCATGACCGATCACGCGAACCCCTCCGTGCCCGTCACCGGTGGATCGATGCCGCTCCTCGGCTTCGGCACCTGGCAGATCCCCGACGCCGACGCTCCCGCCGCCGTGGGCGCTGCGCTCGAGGCCGGCTACCGCCACATCGACACCGCCACGGGCTACTCGAACCAGCGCGGCGTGGGGAAGGCGCTCGCCGACGCCGGCCTGGCCCGCGACGACGTCTTCGTCACGACGAAGCTCCCGCCGGACAACGCCGACCGGGTGCGCCAGACCATCGAGGAGAGCCTCGAGCAGCTCGGGCTCGACCACCTCGACCTGTGGCTCGTGCACTGGCCGCCGAACGGCGAGGCCCGACCCGACGTGTGGGAGCAGGTCGTCCAGGCGCAGGCCGACGGGCTGACCCGTGCGGTGGGCGTGAGCAACTACTCGCTCGCGCAGATCGACGAGCTGACCGACGCGACCGGGACGACCCCGGCCGTGAACCAGATCCGGTGGAGCCCCGCCGAGTACGACGCCGAGGTCGCCGCGGGGCTGCACGAACGCGGCGTGGTGCTCGAGGGCTACAGCCCGTTCAAGGCGAGCAACTTGCAGGACCCGACGCTCGTCGAGATCGCGGAGGCGAACGACGCCGACAGCGCGCAGGTCATCGTCGCGTGGCACGTGGCGCACGGGTTCGTCGTGATCCCGAAGTCGTCGAACCCGGAGCGCATCCGGTCGAACGCGCTCGGGGCGCACCTCGAGCTGACCGCCGACGAGGTGTCGCGGATCGACGGTCTCGCCGGCTGAACCGGATGCGACGGCGGGCTCAGGTCGGGAACGGCCAGGGCCCGCCGTCGTCGTCGGGCTCGGCGAGGTCGAGTCCCTCGGCCTGGGCGATGCGGCGGAGCTTCCGGTCGAAGGTGGCGAGCTGGCCGTGCACGGCCTGCGCCGTGACGAGGACGACCGCGTCCGGCATGCCGAGCCGGCGGCTGGCGCGAATGTCCGCCGCCCGGCGTGCGGTACGGCCCGTGACCGGGACGACCGACACGCCGAGTCGTTCGATGGTGCCGCGCTCACGGTCGGCGTGCCCACGGGACGCCGGTCGCACGAGCATCTCGGCGAGGGTCAGGGCCGAGGTGCAGAACTCGTCCCACGCGTGGTCCTCGACCAGGTCGTACGCCCGCTCGTGCAGGCCGTCGCCCTCGTCGAGCAGCGCGATCACGACGTTCGCGTCGAGGACCATCACCGTGCCGGCCGCCTCCGCCGATGCCCCTCGAACACGCTCGACCAGACGCCTCGGCTGCCGCCGAAGGAGCCGCCGAGCGTGACCTCGGCGCCGTTGCGCAGGCGGAAGGTGGACGTCGCCGTGGTGCCGTCGCGCCGGACCACTCCTGTTCGCGGCGGCGCCTGATCGGCGTGCGACTCGAGATCGGCGTGCGGCTCGACGTCCGGATCGGCCGGAGTCGGTGTCAGGAGGCCCGCGACCGGGACCTGCGGAGCGGGACGGGGCTGGGCGGAGCGGCTGGTCTCGACGAACATGCGGCGACGGTACCGACGTGGGCGTCCGGACGCGAAGGAGTTCGTATGTCGCGGCTCAGGTGAGGAGCGAGCGGATGTCCTCGGCGGTCAGGTCGTCGGCGAACAGGGCGTCGTCGTCGATCATGGTCGCGAAGAGTTCGGCCTTCTTGGCGGCGAGGGCGAGGACCTTCTCCTCGATGGTGTCCTCGGCGATGAAGCGCTGCACGTTCACGGAGCGGGTCTGCCCGATGCGGTGCGTCCGGTCGACCGCCTGGGACTCGGCGGCCGGGTTCCACCAGGGATCGAGCACGAAGACGGTGTCCGCCTCGGTCAGCGTCAGCCCGAAGCCGCCGGCCTTGAGGGAGATGAGGAACGCCGGTGCCGCGCCGGTCCGGAAGCGGTCGATGACCTGCGGGCGCTTCCGGGTCGAGCCGTCGAGGTACTCGTACCCGATGCCTCGGGCGTCGAGTGCCTCGGCGACCATGCGCAGGAACGTGGTGAACTGGCTGAAGACCAGGGCGCGGCGGCCCTCGGCGGCGAGCTGCTCGAGCTCGTCGAGCAGCAGGTCGAGCTTCGCCGAGGGGATGGGATCCGCACCGGCGGCGATGTCGTCGTCGGCGTCGTGGTCCGTCTGCTGCACGAGCGCCGGCGACAGGGCGAGCATCCGGAGGAGGGTCAGCGACCGGAAGACGATCATCCGGTTGCGCGCCAGGTCGTCGATGAGGTCGAGGACCTTCAGGCGCTCCCGGTTGAGGGTCCGCTCGTACAGCGCGCGGTGCGCGGGGTCGAGCGTCACCCGGACGACCTGCTCCTGCTTCGGCGGCAGGTCGGCGGCGACGCTCTCCTTCGTCCGGCGGAGCATGAGCGGTCGGATCCGACGCCGGAGCCGGTCGGTGAGCTCCTTGCGGGCGTCCCCGCGCAGGTCGGGGGAGCCGAGCGGCTTGACGTAGTCGTCGCCGAACCGGGACCACGACGACAGCAGCCCGGGCGCGACGACGTGGAACAGCGCCCAGAGGTCGGTCAGCCCGTTCTCGAGCGGGGTCCCCGTGACCGCGAACTTCACCGGCGCGGGCAGCTCGGCCGCGACCCGGTGCGTCTGCGACTGCGGGTTCTTCACGAACTGCGCCTCGTCGAGCACGAGCGCCGACCAGGACACTCCGGTGTACTCGGCGGCGTCGAGCCGGAGCAGTGCGTACGAGGTCACGACGACGTCGGACTCCGCCGCCGCTCGGGCGACCCGGGCGTGGTCCTTGAGCGAGGTCGCGGTGACGGCGGTCACCCGCAGGGAGGGGGTGAAGCGGGCTGCCTCGTCCGCCCAGTTGCCGACGACCGAGGTCGGCGCGACGACGAGGAACGGCGGAGCGTCGGGCTCGGACCGGCGGGCGGCGGCGATCATGGACAGCACCTGCAGGGTCTTGCCGAGGCCCATGTCGTCGGCGAGCACCCCGCCGATGCCGTGCTCCCGCAGGAACCGGAGCCAGGCGTAGCCGGCGTGCTGGTAGGGGCGGAGCTCGGCGTGCACGGTGTCCGGCACGGGGACCTCGTCCTGCGGTGCGGCGTCGAGCAGACCCGCTGCGATCCGCTGCCAGCGCTCGTCGTGCTCCGTCTCGTCGGCCAGCTGGTCGAACTCCGACCACAGTCCGGCCTGCAGCGGGGTCACCGTCAGGGCCTGGTCGGGTTCCCACTCGTCGAGCTCGCGCGCTTCCTCGATGAGTTCCTTGAGCCGGTCGAACGTCGGGTCGGCCAGCGACAGGTACGACCCGTCGATGAGCTTCATGCGGCGGTCACGCTTCGCCAGCGCCCGGAGCAGCGGGGTGAACGGTATCTGCCGCCCGTTCACGGTGACGAAGATGCCGAGGTCGAACCAGTCGTGCTTCTCGGACGGCATCGTCGTGACGCGGATGTGCGGTCGCCCGGTCAGCCGCTCGTGGTCGCCGGGCTCGCCCTGCACGACCGTCCGGACACCGAGTGCGGGCAGGGCTGGCAGGAGTTCGGTCGCGAAGACGGCGACGTCCGCACCGTCGACCGTGCCGTCCTCGAACCAGGCGAGACCGCCGCCGGGGCCGGTCGTCTCGGACTCGTCGGCGGCGTGCAGCCCGCTGAGGTCGGGGAGCGGCCCGTGCAGCGTGACCGGGTCCTTCCGTCCGTCGACGTGCCACCGCCACTGCAGGTGCAGGCGGTCGTCGGTCCGGGGTGCCCGGGCGGGTTCGAACGTCGCCGTCAGGACGAGCTCGGGCGGTGTCCGCTCGGGGAGTTCGACCGAGCCGTCGGAGCTGACGAGACCGAGCGCGCCGCGGAGCCGCGGCGACCAGTCGGCCAGGAACTCGTCGACGGCATCGGACGGCACGGTGATGCGCGCGCCCTCGACGAGCATGCGGCGCTGGTCCTCGGGGACCGGAACCGGGGTCGGGGCGAGGGTGACGTGGAACTCGGGGCTCTCGCGGAAGGCGTAGACACCGTGGTCGCCGATCGTGCGCGCCGAGCCGTCGGGTACCGGGCGCCCGTCGACGACCGCACTCGCACCGATGACGAGCGCGCCGTCGTGCCGGGCTGCGTCGAGGAGTACGCGCGCGTCGCCGCCGAGGACCGCGCCGCCCTCGCGCTTGCCCGTCACGAAGGCGATCCCGAGCCCGGCTGCCTGCCGGAGCAGCGGCCAGAGCAGGGGGCTGCCGAAGTCGTCGAGGTGCACCCAGTCGCTCTCGCCGGGGAGCCCCGCGAGCTGCCCGGCGCGGTGCAGCGCGGAGAACTGCAGGAACCAGGCGTGCTGTTCGGGCGCGATGCCGAGCCGGTTCATCGAGTAGGGGAGCGTGCCCCAGGTGAGCTGCCCTCGGACCCAGTTGCCGGCGGCGCTGCGGGTCACCGGGCGGACGCCGAGCCGCACGCTGCGGGCACGGGACGGCAGCGCCCGGCCGGCGGCGCGCGCACGGGAGGCGAGTGCGGCGGGGACCGCGTCGCGCAACTCGAACTGCAGACCCGTGGGGGTGCCCTGCGGGGCGACCGCCCGGTCGTCGTCACCGGCGAGGCGGGCGAGGTCGAGCCTCCAGTCCGGGGCAGGCGGTGGGGCGAGGGGAGCCGCTGCTCGGGGTTCGGCGGCGAGGGCCCGCGCGTTGATGGTGAGGAGCGCGGCGGCGACGTGCTTGCAGTCGCCGCCGAGGGGGCAGGAACACGTGCTGCGGACGGGGCGGACGAACTCGCCGCGGGCGACGGTGGTCTCGACGCGGAGCTCGTACGGGTCGTCGGCGGAGCCGGAGACGGTCGCGGTGACCGTGCCGTCGTCGTCGTGCCAGGTTGCGTCCTCGACCAGGCCGGCGCGGACCACGTCGCGCGCGCGGCCGAAGGTCTGTGGCCCGACGAACCGGATGACGTCGACGGCGTCGATCATCGGGGCGGCGGGCACGGGTCCATCGTGCCAGGCGCCACCGACCTCCGCTGCTGGCCCTCCGCTGCTAGCGTGGGCGGGCGCCGGAGGGCGCGCGACACGAGGGGGATCGCATGGGGAACGCAGCGCGCGGCGCAGTCGTGGTGGCAGGGGCGGTGGCGACGGTGGTCGCCCTGTCGGGATGCAGTGTGCTCGGTGCGGGGACACGGACGGCCGAGGCGCCGGCTCCGAGCCCGACCGCGACCGCGGCGACGCCCGGCACGGCGTCCTGCGACCTGGCCTCCGGCACCGGCTCCGTGTCGATCGAGGAGACCGCGGACGCCTACCGCGTCGAGTGGTCCGGCGTGCCGACGGACGACGACGGGGCGCGGCAGGAGTACCAGGTACAGCTCGGCACCGCGTCGCAGGACGACCACATCACGATGTACATCGAGTTCGACAGCATCACCGGGGCGACCACCTACGGATGGTTCGACCCGGACACCCTCGACGTCGATCCGGTGCCCGGTGACCCGGACACGTCGGCCGGCACCGTGGTCGGTGTCTTCCCGAAGCAGCGGGACATCGACGCTTCGTACTGGTCGCCGTCGTGGTCGAAGACCACCACCGAGGACTCGGACACGACGTACTGCACCCAGGACGGCCAGGTCCTCGACTGGACGCCGCTCGACTGACGTGACTTGTCCGCGTCCCGTTCTGGGGGCGTCGCTGACAGCGGCTCAGGTGCAGGATCGATGCGTGCTGCAGTCACTGGTGTACATGAGTTCCGCCACCGAGCCCTTCGACGAGGGCGACCTCGAGGCGGTGCTCGACCACGCCCGGACACGGAACACCGCCGACGGGCTGACCGGCATGCTCGTGCACCGCGGCGGGCGCTTCATGCAGCTGCTCGAGGGGCCGTACGACGCGGTGATGGCGACGTACGCGCGCATCGTCGCGGACGAGCGGCACGACGACGTCCGGCTGCTCGTCGAGGAGTCCATCCACACGCGACGGTTCCCGGAGTGGTCGATGGCGTACGACCGCGAGACCGACGGCGTCGAGGTGCCCGAGGGCTTCAGCACCTTCCTCGACCACGGAGACGACAGCGCCGACCAGAGCCGCCCCCGCGAGCTGCTGCGGTGGTTCCGCAACCACCCGATGGCGGACCCGACGGCGGCGAAGGGCAAGCACCGGCGCGACGCCTGACGCCCTGCCGCCGTCGCGCTCGGAGACCCGGATCGATCGGGTCATACTGGTTCGGTGACGACACTGCGAGGCATGATCCGCTCGACCGAGACGCGCGAGGCCGAGGGCTACGCGGACTCCGTCGTGGCGGCCAAGGAGGCAGCCGTCGCCGCACTCGACCTGGACGGGTTCGCGCTGCTGCAGACGAACGCGGTCGAGAGCAAGGCGACGGGGGAGACCACGATCAAGGCGACCGCGCGGTCGACCGCGACGCGGGAGCACGAGGCGTCGGGGCCGAACTACGTGGCGGCGCTGGCGGCGTACCGGAACACGGTGCCGGAGGGGTGGCAGGCGCAGCACGTGTGGGTGGTGGCGGAGTAGCGCGTCCGGCGCCCTCGTTCGTTCCTGCTCGTCCTGCTCCTCCTGCTCGTTCTTGCTCGTTCCTCAGCCGGTGGGCGCGCCCGTCACGGGGTTCGTCGACCCTGTAGACCGTCGGCTCCGGGACGGGCACGGAAGCGTGCTGCCGGAGCCAGAAGCCGCCACCGCCCACGGTGAGCCGGTAGGGGCCGGGGGCCCGGTCGTACCGTCGTGCGACGGCGTCCCGGTTGTCGGCGAAGATGCCCCGGGAGAGGGTGAGGTGCCCGCAGTCCGTCGTCTCGAGCGACACGGCCGGGTGCGAGGACCCCACACCCTTCAACGAGCGGTTGGACACGGTGACGGCTCGCGCCGACGTGATCGTGCAGGTCACCTGCTCCTGGTGCGCGTCGTCGTAGGCGATCATGACGGGCAGCCCCGGGAACGCCGACAGCGTCGTGAGGAAGAAGGCCACGGAGAACAGCGTGAAGAGCACGTTGCGCACCCGTCTGGGCTCCCGGTCGACGGTGAGCTTGTCGAAGAAGCTCGTGAACGCCGTCCACGGTTCGGTGGCGTTCTGTTCGAGCCAGTGGACGAGGACGTCGTGGTTGTGGCGGAACCGGTCCGTGGAGAAGCCTCGACCACGCGCGGTCCTGCCGCGGATCGTGGTGTTGCCCGGTCCCGAGGCGCTGAACCCGACGAGTTCGCCGGGCGAGATCGTCACGGTCCGCCGCATGTGCGGTACCACCTCGAGCCGATCGGGGAACACACGGATGCGGTTCCGGATGCTCCCGACGCTCAGGTACAGGCCGAGGACGCCGGCGACGAGCACCAGGCCGCTCGTCCACAGCTGGGTGAACCAGGCACTTCCGAACACCAGGCGGGTCGAGGCCAGCCAGACCCCGAGCGCGAGGACGCCCGCGCACAGTGCTGTCCACGCGACCGGCGCGATGACGCCGCCGCGGACCGTGACCGGGCGCGCCCCGACGACGGCCCGTGCCGCTTCCCCCACCACGGGTCGACCATATACGTCGAGGAGCAAGGACGACACGGATGCTCAGGACGGGTGCTTCGCAGAAGCGACGTCCTGCCGAGGTGACAACACGGCCGAGGAACGCCCAGGATGACCGTCGTGAGCACATCCGAGACGATCGACGAGCCGTTCGCGAACGAGTTCGTGGCGGCTGTCCGTGCCCGCTTTCACGACAGCGGACTCCTGCGTAACGGCACGGAGTGGGTCGCCGGTGGCGTGCAGCCGCCGGACGCGGCGGTCATCCTCTACCGGGACCGGCCCGGCGGACCGGTACTCGGTCGGCGCTACCTCCTGCGGGAGTACTCGGCCCTCTTCGGCGGTGCGACGGCGCAGTGGCTGGCGACGGAGGCGTGGGTGTCCGACATCACGGCCCCGTCGGGGGACGGAGAGCGGAAGGACGTCGACTGGGCGGACGGACTCGTGCGGGAGCCGGGGGACGTCCGCTGGCTCGACCAGGACGGGCGGTACGCGTGCTCTCCTGACGGGAGGACGCGCACCGTCGCCCTCGGGGTGAGGAGCCTCAGCGCTGCTCTGCGGCCAGCTTGCTGTGCTTCCGCGAGTACCCGAAGTACACCCCGAGCCCGATCGCGAACCAGATCGCGAACCGCACCCAGGTCTCCCACTGCAGGAACGTCACGAGCCACAGCGACGCGACGACCCCGATGATCGGCACGACGGGCATGAACGGGAGCCGGAACTGCCGGTCGAGGTCGGGCCGCCGGTAGCGCAGCACGATCACCGCCGAGCAGACGACGACGAACGCGAGCAGGATCCCGATGTTCGTCAGCTCCGCGACGACGCCGATCGGCAGCAGCCCCGCGAGCACCGCCGATGCGATGCCGAGGATCCACGTCACCCGGGTCGGCACGTGCCGCTTCGGGTCGGTCTTCGCGAACCACTTCGGCATGAGCCCGTCCCGGCTCATCGAGAACCAGACGCGCGAGGCCCCGAGCATGAAGGTGACCAGCACGGTCACGATGCCGACGATCGCCCCGATCGCGATGACGTTCGCGACCCCGCCGAGCCCGACCGATGCGAACGCCGACGAGAACCCCGAGGCGGGGTCGATGTCGGTGTACTTCTGCATGCCGGTGAGCACGAGCGTCGCCAGGACGTAGAGCACCATCGCGATGCCGAGCGACAGCAGGATCGCCTTCGGCATGTGCTTCCGCGCGTCGGTGGACTCCTCGGCGGCGGTGGACATCGCGTCGTAGCCGAACACGGCGAAGAACACCGTGGCGGCGCCGGTCATCACGCCGCCGAAGCCGAACGGGAAGTACGGCGAGTAGTTCGCGCTGTTGATGTGGAAGACCCCGAGCACGACGATGAGCACGACGAGGGCGACCTTGATCGCGACGGCGACGAGCTCGAAGCGCGCCGCGCTCCGGATGCCCCGGGTCAGCACGAACGCGGTGAGCAGGCAGAGGACGATCGCGAACACGTCGACGACGTGGCCGTCACCGGTCCCGGGCGCGCCGAGCATCCACGCGGGCAGCTCGATGCCGAACTGGCCGACCAGGAACCCGACGTAGCCCGAGATACCGATCGCGACGACGGCGACGATCGCGGTGTACTCGAGCAGCAGGTCCCAGCCGATGAACCACCCGACGACCTCGCCGAGCACGGCGTACCCGTACGTGTAGGCGCTGCCGGCCTTCGGGATCATCCCGGCGAACTCGGCGTACGACAGCGCGGCGGCGGCACTGGCGACACCGGCGATCAGGAAGCTGATGAGGACGGCGGGGCCGGCGACGCCGTTCGCGACGGTGCCGGCGAGGGTGAAGATGCCCGCGCCGATGATGCCGCCGATGCCGATGGCCGTGAGCTGCCAGAGCCCGAGGTGCCGTTTCAGGCCGCCCTCGCCCTCGGGGTCGTCGTCGATCGTGTCGATGGGCTTCCGCCGGAAGATCCCCTGTGTCGTCGTCGTCACGCGCCCACTCTGCTCCTTCTGCGGCGGCGGTGGTAGACCCGGCTGCATGCATCGTGCTGCTCGTGTCGAACCCGGTCCCGGCCAGGAGTCCGTCTGGGACTACCCGCGTCCTCCCGCCGTCGAGGCGGTCCCCGACCGCGTCGTCGTGCGGCTCGGCGGGACGGTCGTGGTCGACACGACCGACGCCGTCCGGGTGCTCGAGACCTCGCACCCGCCGGTGTACTACGTCCCGATGGCGGGGCTCGAGCTGCGTCCGGCGCAGGGGTCGAGCATGTGCGAGTTCAAGGGCCGCGCGCGCTACTTCGACGTGGTCGGCGGGGACGGCGTCGTCGCGCCCCGGGCGGCGTGGAACTACCCGACGCCGGAGCCCGGGTACGAGGACCTCCGCGACCGGGTGGCGATCTACCCGTCGGCGATGGACTCGTGCGAGGTCGGCGGCGAGACCGTGCAGGCGCAGGAGGGCGACTTCTACGGCGGGTGGATCACCTCGCGGGTCGTCGGACCCTTCAAGGGCGGGCCGGGCACGCTCGGCTGGTGACCGCCCGCCCGGCGGCGGCGACGGGACGGACGTTCGCCGCGCCTCCAGGCCGTCGACCGGTGGTGGATGACCGCGGTCAGCGGCGCGCGTAGGGCGACCAGAACGGCGGCGGGAAACCGCCGTCCGTCGCGAAGGTGAGCAGCTGCCAGGCCGTCATCACCAGGCCGAGGCCACCGAGCACCATCCCGATCCACGCCCAGACGCGTACGGCGCGACGCCGACCGGCGATCCGGACCGCGCGGACGCCGCAGAGCACGCAGACGATGCCGAACACGGCCTCGAGGAGCACGTGCCGCGCCATGTCGGCGGCGGGCACGATGATGCCCATCCAGAGCGAGAGGGGAGCGAGCAGCACGGCGACGGTCGCGAGGACGGCGGGCGGTTCGTGGTCGCGAGCGACGGCTGCCATGGGTCCGAACGTACCGACCCGTGGCCCGTTGCGCTCGCCTCCGGGGACGGCCGGTCCGCGCATCGCCGCGCGACGCGCCGGACGGACCCTGCGCGAGCGAGCACGATGAGGGCATGCGTTCCTTCGTCCGTGTCCTCCTCGGTGCTGCGCTCGTCTTCGCGGGCACCAGCCACCTCACCTTCGCCCGTCGTGACTTCCGCGCTCAGGTGCCGGACTTCGTGCCGCTCGACACGGACACGACCGTGCTGGCCTCCGGTGTGGCGGAGATCGGACTCGGCAGCGCGCTGCTCTTCACGCCGCGCAGCCGCCGGAAGACCGTCGGCACGGTCGCGGCCCTGTTCTTCACGGTGATCTTCCCGGGCAACCTGTCGCAGTGGGTGAACCGCCGCGACGCGTTCGGCCTCGACTCCGACGAGAAGCGCGTCGCCCGTCTGTTCGGGCAGCCGCTGCTCATCTGGGCTGCGCTCTGGTCGACCCGCGGGTCCGGTACGGGGCGCTGATGGCTGCCCCGGCGGCGTCGCAGGACCCGGACGTGTCGTCCGGGTCCGTCGGCGTGGCCGGGTCGGACGGGGCGGCTGCTGGGGTCGGGTCGGACGGGGCGGTCGCGTCGGCTGCAGGGGTCGGGTCGGACGGGGCGGTTGCGTCGGCTGCCGCGGTCGGCCGGGAGGCACGGCTCGCCGCCGGCACGCACCGCCGCGTCGCGGACGTGGTCGCCACGGTGCTGCTGCTCGTCCTGCTGGCCGTCGAGTCGGTGGCCGTCGGTGGCGGCATCGTCTTCCTGTCGATGGCGTTCCACTCGTGCGCGGCGCCGGGGAACACCTGCGACGCCGGGCTCGGCGGCGGGGTGGTGACCGTCGGTCCGGTGCTCGTCGTGCTGGTGCTCGTCGGGACGGTCGTCGGCTGCGTCCTGCGGCTCGTCCGGCGACGGCTCGCGTGGCCCCTGGTGCTGGTCGGCATCGCCGCGCAGGTCGTCGTGTTCTTCGCTGCCCTGCTGCTCGTCGACTCCGCCGTGCAGCACGGGTTCTGACGCTCGTCCTGCCGGGCTCCTGCCGGGCACCTGCCGGGGATCTGCCGGGCTGCTGCCGGTCTTCCTGCACAGGGTTTGGTCTCGGCATCGTCGTCCACAGATCGTCGGTGGACGCTGCTGCCCGCCGGGCTCGGGCCGCAGGCTCGGAGCATGTCAGGAACCGAAGTGCTCGACCAGCTGTTCACCACGTCCGCCCGGACCGACGCCGACGTCGTCGCCCTCGTCTCCGGGGTCGTCGGGCCCCCGATCCGGCGGCAGTGCTGGGTGCTCTTCCTCGACGAACGGGCGCTGCCGATCCCGTTCCTGCTGCCCGTGTCGGACCTGCCGCTGCAGCCGGACGAGCACGTCGAGGACTTCGCCACGCTGGTCGCGGAGGTCTGCGTCGACAACGCTGCGTCCGAGGTCGTGCTCGCATGGGAACGGCCGGGTGAGACGCAGCTGTTCCCGGTCGACTGGGAGTGGATCGACGCCTGCGCGTGCGCCTTCGCCGAGCGTGCGGTGCGACTGCGGGGTCAGGTCGTCGTGAACGCCACGGGGGCGTCGATGGTCGAGCTCCACGACGCCGAGGAGCTCGGGCCGGTGCTGCGGTGACCTCAGCCCTGGGGAGCGGTGTCCGGCACCGACTGCCCCGTGAGACCCTCGACGACGGCCTTCGCCTCCGGCCAGAACTTCGCGTAGTGGTCCGGGTCCGCGTTGATCTGCACCGCGTGCGCCATCTGGGTCGGGGTCATCGTCTTCCACCCCGGCGTCTTCACGAGCTTCGCGTAGAACATCGTCGCCGCCGTGTACGGGTCCATCCGCTGCTCGTACGTGCCCCACGCGCCGTTGTCGCGCTGCTGGAAGAGCCCGCGGCTGTCCGGTCCTGCGGCGTCCCCGTGGTCGAGGTTCACCAGGCTCGACTCGCCGATCGCGGTCATCACGCCGACGGCCTGGGTGTGCGGGCCGATGCCGAGCGCCTGAGCGGCCTCGATCACGTACGCGGCGTTCACCAGGCGGTCCTGGCAGAAGCCGGCGACCGGGCCAGCGGGCACCACGATGCCGCCGATCGTGCGTGAGGCGACGTCGGGACAGGCGGGCGCCGCGGTCACGGACTTCGCTGCGCCGGTCAGCGAGTGCACCGCGATGACGACGACGACCACCACGCCGATGACGGCCGCGACCACGCCTGCCCCGAACACCGAGGCGATGGTGATGCCGGCGCGGCGCATGTCGGGGTCCTTCCGGGCGGGCGGTCCGTCGCGAGTACCGGACGGTCGGGTGCAGGGCACGACGAGCGTACGGGCGTCGGCTGGGAACCGCAGCCGCCCGATCGGGGGTGTCGACGGCACCGTGCTCCCGGTCGGTCGCGTCGCCGGCGCCCGCCTCTGGTCGGTCGCAACGGCGGCGCCCGCCTCCGGTCAGTCGCGTCGGCGGCCGGACCGGAAGGCAGCCGACAGCGAGAGCAGGACGATCGTCCCGATGGAGATCGCGAAGATGACCTCGGACGCGTCCATCAGCCGTCCCGGCGGTGGCCGTCCGCGTCGCCGCGTCCGCCGTCGCCGTCCTCGTGGTGCCGGTGGCCGGTGCCCGGACGGACCACCGCGGTCGGCTCGGTGACGAGTCCGGTCGGCGCCTTCTCGGTCTGCTTCCGGCCGTGCGTGAACCACGTGAGGAGCCAGAGCAGGACACCGAGCCCCAGCAGTGCGCCAGCGATCTGGTACTGCTGCGGGTCGCGACCGGACGAGAAGGGGAGGACGAGCCACAGGCAGGTGACCACGCCGATGACGGGGATCACGACACCGGCCCGGAAGTGCTTGTGCCCGACGCGGTCGCGACGGAGCACCAGCACCGAGAGGTTCACGACCGTGAAGACCGAGAGCAGGAGCAACGAGGTCGTGCCGCCGAGGACCACGACGATGGGGGAGTCCGGGTCGAGCGAGACCCAGCCGATGAGCAGCAGCGAGATGACGGTGGTGAAGACGATCGCGGTCGACGGCGTGCGACGCGCCGGCGACACCCGCGACAGGAAGCCGGGCAGCACGCCCTGCTTGCTCATGCCGTACAGCAGCCGGGACGCCATCATCATGTTGATCAACGCGGTGTTCGCGACCGCGAACATCGAGATGAACGGCAGCAGGTCGGCGATGGGGAAGTCGGGCGCCGCGGTCTGCACGACCGTGACGAGCGGCGTCTCGTTGCCGGCGAGCTCGCCGATCGGCACGACCGCGACGGCGCAGATCGACACGAGCACGTAGATGACCGCCGTGATGCCGAGGCCGGTGAGCATCACCTTCGGGAAGATCCGCGACGGGTCCTTGGTCTCCTCGGCCATGTTCACCGAGTCCTCGAAGCCGACCATCGCGAAGAAGGCCAGCGAGGTCGCGGTCGACACCGACAGCAGCAGCGTCTTGTCCTCGGGGGTGTCGAACATGACCACGCGCGAGAAGTCCGCGTTGCCACCGGCGATCGCCCAGAAGCCGATGAGGATCACCATCACCAGACCGGACAGCTCGATCAGGGTGAGCACCACGTTCGTCTTGACGCTCTCACTGACCCCGCGGAAGTTGACCGCCATCACCGCGAGCATGAACCCCATCGCGATGAGCATCACGACGCCGTTCGGCAGCTCGAGGCCGAAGCCGGCGCCGAGGTTCGCCGCGAACGCCCGCGAGGCCGTGCTCGCCGACGTGATGCCCGAGCACATCACGATGAACGTGACGATGAAGGTGACGAAGTGGATGCCGAACGCCTTGTGCACGTAGAGCGCGGCGCCCGCCGTCTGGGGGTACTTCGTCACGAGCTCGAGGTACGAGAACGCCGTGAGCAGGGCGACCGCGAAGGCGATGAGGAAGGGGAGCCATGCGGCACCACCGACCTCGGCGGCGACCTGACCGGTGAGCGCGTAGACGCCCGTCCCCAGGATGTCGCCGACGATGAAGAGCAGCAGCAGCTTGGGACCGATGACGCGCTTGAGCGTGGGCTGCTCCTGCTGCGTCGCGTCCGACTTGGTGGTGGTCATACGTCAGCCTTTCCCGAGGGATGGCACTCTGTCTACTCTCACAGGAAGATCGACGCCGGCTGCAACACGCCCGTGATCCGATCGCGCGGTCGCTCACGGGCTCCGGTGGCTACGCTCCGGGGCATGCACGACGATTCCGACACCACCGAAGAGCCCGTCGAGTTCGCCGACTTCAACGCCAAGCTGCTCGTGCTCGACGTCCTCTGCTACGACCTCGACGTGCTGGAGCCCTACGACGGCGACGAGGACGAGGACGCCGGTGAGGACCTCGACGTCGAGGGACAGGACGACCGCGCTCGCGAGTACTACGACGACCTCGACCTGCTGCCGTCGCACCTGGCGCTGGTGACCGAGCTCACCGTCGACTCCGACCTCGAGGTCCTCCAGGACGTCCACCCCGGGTGGGACGGGTCCGACGACCGCTACGACCCGCAGAACTGGGACGACGTGCTCGACCTCCCCGCGCTGACGACCGTGTACGCCGCCGCGCCGCTGCCCGCGCACGTGACCGAGCGCCTGGCAGCCAAGGGCGTCGAGGTCCGCTCCGCCTGAGCCCGCAGAGCCCGGGTGCCGAGGCATCACAGCCGCGCAGTGCGCGCGGGCCCGCGCGACATTGCAGTTGTCGTACGACAGCGACATCGTCGTTCCGCCCGCGAGGCGAGCGCGCGCGGGCTCGTGCGACATCGCGGTTGTCGTGCGACAGCGTCATCGTCGTTCCGCCCGCGAGCCCGCCCGCACACTGAGCGTTCGCGGGCTCGTGCGACATCGCGGTTGTCGTACGACAGCGGGTCCGTCGTTTCGCTCCCACGGTGCTCGGATGTGTGGGCTGGTGCGACATCGCGGGTGTCGTCCGACAGCGGATTCGTCGTTCCGCCCGGCGGGGACCGCGCTACCCCTGCAGCGCCCGCACCTGCTCCGTGAACTGCGCCGCGCCGCCCTGAGCCGGGTGCCGCACCGCCACGGCGTCGATGCCCGCCAGGGCGAGCGCCCCCTGCGCCTTCCGCCCGACCGCGACGACCCGCACGTCCCGGCGGCGACCGGCACGATCGGCGGCACGAGCGTCCCGCAGCGCCTCGAGCAGCGCGAGTGCGACCGGAGCACCGTCGCGGACCTCGGCCGGACGCGGGGTCCGGTTCGTCTGCCGGTCGCTCGCGACGAAGGGGTGGTGCGGGAAGATCGCCCACGCCAGGGGGAGCGGACCCGACCAGTCCTGCAACGCCGCGTGCACGACCCGGGACGACGCCTCTCACGGCGCGGTCGGCTCCGGCGGCACGAGGACGTCGAAGCCGAGCGTGCCGAGCTCCCGCATGCTCGTGAAGGGGATGCCCGTGTTGGTCATGCCGCGCCAGCCGGGGGCCTCGGCGACGAGCACGGTGTCGGCCGCTGCCCCGACGTGGGACAGGTAGGCCGACAGGTTCGCCCGTCGCAGTCGACCCTCGGCCGAGTCGGTCGAGTAGAGCGCTTCGGCGTCCTCGGCCACCGGCACGGCGTCGAGCGCAGCCCAGAACCCCGACAGGTCGAGCCCGCCAGCCGGCCCTGTCAGGTCGAGCCCGTCAGCCGACGCCGCCGGGGCGAGCGCGCCAGCCGACCCCGACGGGTCGAGCCCGCCAGCCGACTCCGGCCGCTCGATCCCCGCGCCTCCGGCCGTCACGAGCGTCCGAGCACCCGCCGGTACACGTCCTCGAGTCCGGCCGCCGAGCGCTCCCAGCTCAGGCGCTCGGCGTGCTCCCGACCCGCGGCGGCGAGCCCGGCCGCGTACGTCCGATCGGTCAGGATCCGTTCGATCTCCGCAGCCCAGTCGCCCGGGTCCCGAGACTCGAGCACGACCCCGGTCTCCCCGTCGACCACGGCCTCCCGCAGCCCACCGGCAGCCGCCGCGACGACGGGCACCCCGGAGGCGGAGCCCTCGAGCGCCACGAGTCCGTAGGTCTCCGAGTGCGACGGCACGAGCACGGCCGCTGCGCCACGGAACAGGAACGCCAGGTCGGCACGCGACTGCGGACCGACGAAGGTCACGCGGTCGGCGATGCCGTGCGCGGCGGCGAGCCGACGCAGTTCGTCCACGTAGTCGCCTGCCTCGCTCGAGGCGTCGCCCGCGATGACGAGGGTGGGGCGGACCTCCTGGCCGATGCCCGCGACCGCCTCGATCGCCAGGTCGAGCCCCTTCAGCGGCTGCACGCGTGCCGCCGCGACGACGTACGGTGTCTCCGCGCGGCGCGCGCCGGCGCCGGCGGGGCGGAAGACGGACCCGTCGACGCCCGGCGGGACGATCCACGTCCGCGACTCGTCGCCGCCGAGACGCGTGCGGACGGTCGACGCCTCGGCGGAGGACACGACGACGACGGCGTCGGAGTCGCGCGCCAGCATCCGCTCACCCGCGGGACGGCCAGCGGACTCGGGACGCTCGCCCTCGGACAGGGGAGTGTCCGACTCGGCCGCGATGGAGTGGAAGGACTGCACGTGCGGGATGCCCCGCTCGCGGGCGACGGGCAGGGCAGCGACGCCGGAGAACCAGTGGTGCGAGTGCAGCACGTCGTACGGGCCGAGTTCCTCGAGGCCCGCCCGGAACGGCTCGATGAACGCGTCGTGCTCGCCCTTCGGCACCGGCTCAGCGGGCCCGGCGGACAGGAACCGCAGGCACACGCCCGGCACGAGCGAGACGCTGTCCGGCTGCGTGGGCGCCGACCGCCGCGTGATGATCTCCACCTGGTGGCCGCGGTCGGCCAGGGCCTCGGCCTGGTGTCGGACCACGACGTTCATGCCGCCGACCTCGCCGGAGCCGGGCTCGTCGCCGGGGGAGGTGTGCAGCGACACCAGCCCGATGCGCAGGGGTTCGCTCGTGGTGCTCACGGCGTCGAGCCTAGCCGCGCGGCCGCCGCTGCGACCCACGCGCGGGTGCCACCACGACGGGCTTGCGGCCCGCCTCGTCCGGTGGGTCGGACGGGAGGCCCGGGTCACCTCCCAGCACCTGCACCCGTTCGTCGCCGTGCCGCTCCCAGAACGCGGCGGTCCAGGCGCACAGGGCTCCGTCGAGCAGGTCCTCCCGGTGCTTGTGTGTCGGCCCGTGCAGCACCGACGGGTCGGCGAGCCCGGCCGTCAGGGGATGGGAGTCCAGCAGCAGCGGCGGGTCGAGCGGGGTCGTGCGCAGCCGGTGCACCAGGTCGTCGAACGCCTCCGCGCGCCGCTGTCGGGCGACGGCGGCCGGGAGCTTCAGGTCGAGGCGCTTGTAGCGCGGACGCTCGTCGTCGTAGCCGAGCTCCTCGACCCCCACGAGGGTCGTGTACGGGTAGCACTCGAACGCCGCCGGCTCGGTGCGCTCCCGCATCGCCGCGGTGTCGCTGACGTAGCCGATCCCGAGGTCCGTCAGCCGGTCGAGCAGCCGTGCCCCGGCGCTCGCCGCCGAGGCGAGGTTCGTCGGGTTCGCCGCGACCTTCCACCGGCCGTAGCGTTGCCCGACCTGCCGCTCGGCCTCGCGGATGCCGCTCGGGTTCGTCACCACGAGCGAGGCGTCGACAGCGACCAGGGTCCGTCGCCCGAGGTGCGCCGCGATCCAGTCCGTCACGGCGTCGACCCCGCGGGCCCACCCGGCGTCCGTGATCGTGCCGTCGTCGGCCATCGCGACGAGACCGGTCTCGTTCGCGGGCTTCCGGTCGCTGCCGAGGCCCCACGCCAGGTCCACCCCGAGGTACGCCGTCACCGGTCCATCGTGCCCGGCGTCGCTCGGTCGACGCTCCACGCCCGTCCCCGTGCCGCTCGCCGGCCCTCCGCAGCCGCGCCTGAGCGGACAGGACACGCCGCGCGTGGCGCGCCGAGCGGGCGGAACTCGTCGGCCGACGGCGGTGAGCGTGACAGAAATGGCCCGCTCGGCGGGGAGAGCTCGGCGGAAAGGGCGGGGCGGGGCCGGGGCGGGGCCGGGGACGCCCGGAGCGCCGGCCGTGTACGGTCCGCTGCATGGCGAGCGAGGCGACGACGCTGACGGTCCCGGGTCCGGACGGCGACCGGGAGGTGCGGATCAGCAGCCCGTCCCGCGTGCTCTTCCCCGAGGTCGGCATCACGAAGCTCGACCTCGCCGAGTACCTGGTCGCCGTCGGGGAGCCCTTCGTCCGGGCCAACGGCGACCGGCCGATCTCGCTGCAGCGGTTCGGGTCGGGCATCGACGGGGATTCGTTCTTCTCGAAGAACCCGCCGAAGGGTGCTCCCGAGTACGTGCGCGACGTCGTCGTCACCTACCCGAGCGGCCGGTCACACCCGCAGCTCGTGGTCGACGAGCCGGCGGTCGCGGTGTGGGCAGCGCAGATGAACACCGTCGTGTTCCACCCGTGGGCGAGCCGCGCCGAGGACTCCGACCACCCCGACCAGCTGCGCATCGACCTCGACCCGCAGCCGGGCACCGACTTCCACGACACCGTGCCGGCCGCGCACGAGCTCCGGAAGGTGCTCGACGAGGTCGGGCTCACGGCGTGGATCAAGACCAGCGGCAACCGCGGCCTGCACGTGTTCGCACCGATCCGGCCCGAGCACGAGTTCCTCGACGTCCGTCACGCGGTGATCGCGGCGGCGCGGGAGCTCGAGCGGCGGATGCCCGACCGTGTGACGACGGCGTGGTGGAAGGAGGAGCGCGGGCAGCGCGTCTTCGTCGACTTCAACCAGGCGAACCGCGACCGCACGATGGCCGGCGCCTACAGCCCGCGAGCCCTGGCACATGCGAGCGTCTCGACGCCGATCACCTGGGACGAGCTCGACAGCGTGGACCCGACGGCCCTGACGGTGATCACCGTCCCGGAACGGCTGCGGACCCTCGGCGATCCGTGGGAGTCGATGCACGCGGAGCCGGGGGACATCGCTCCGTTGCTCGGGTGGTGGGAACGGGACATGGCGTCCGGGCTCGGCGAGCTGCCGTTCCCGCCCGACTTCCCGAAGATGCCGGGGGAGCCGCCGCGCGTGCAGCCGTCCCGGGCCAAGAAGGCCTGAAGCGCGGAACGGACCGTGCGAGACGGACCGGCCCTGACCGGGCCGGCTCAGGCCGCGGCGACGTCCTCGGCGCGGTGCTCGGGCTTCGCGACCCGGCTGGTGTGCATCGGCAGCGTGACGCTCGCCGTGTGCAGTCGCGTCAGGCGGGACCAGGTGCCTCGGTTGGCGTCGCTGATGCCGTCGATGATCATGTCCCGCTCCCGTCTCCACCGCGCCCCCGGATCCCCGTCCGGAAGTCACTAGTTAGCCTAACTACTGCGAGCATATTGACGCGCGGCGGCCGGTGCAAGCGCTAGGACAACACGTCGCGCAGGTCGTACGCAGATGGGACATCGAGCTGCTCGAACCCGCACGACCGGGCGTCGCGGTCGGGCCGCCACCGCTCGAACTGCACCGTGTGCCGGAACCGGTCGCCCTCCATCTGGTCGTACCGCACCTCGAGCACGCATTCCGGCGCGAGCCGGACGAACGAGGTGTCGCGACCCGACGAGAACCGCGACCGTTCCCCGTCACCGGTGACGGGCCTCCCGTCCGCATCGCGGAGCACGACGGGCTCGAGCTCCTCCACCAACTGCTGCCGCCGGCGGTCGGTGAAGGCGGAGACGCCGCCGACCTGGCGGAGGTCACCGTCCGCGTCGTACAGCCCGACGAGCAGGGAGCCGACGCCGCTGCCGCTCTTGTGCACGCGGTACCCGATCGCGACCACGTCGGCGGTCCGGTGGTGCTTCACCTTGAGCATGGTGCGCTTGTTCGGCTCGTACGCCTTCGCCCGGGGCTTGGCCACGACGCCGTCCAGGCCGGCGCCCTCGAACGTGGTGAGCCACTCGCGGGCGAGGTCGACGTCGAGCGTGGTGCGGGTGACGAACAGCGGGTCGGTCATGCCGTCGGCGAGTGCCTCCAGCCGCTCGCGCCGCTCGTCGAACGGCAGGTCCAGCAGCTCCGTCCCGTCGACGGCGAGGAGGTCGAACGCGACGAACTGTGCGGGGGTCTCGACGCTCAGCGTGCGGATGCGCGACTCCGCCGGGTGGATCCGCTGGGAGAGGGCCTCCCAGTCCAGGTGCTCACTCCCCGGCTCGCCGCTCCGCAGGACCACCTCGCCGTCGAGCACGACGGGGTGGTCGCGTCCGCCGAACTGCGCGCGGAAGGCCTCCACCAGCTCCGGGAAGTACCGGGTGAGCGGCTTCGCCCCGCGGCTGCCGATGGTGACGTCGTCGCCGTCGACCGTCACGATCCCCCGGAAGCCGTCCCACTTCGGCTCGTACCGCAGTCCGCCGCGGACACTGTCCGGGTCGGGCACGGTGGCGACGGCCTTGGCGAGCATCGGTGCGATCTCCATGTGGCCTGTCTACTCGCGGTCGCTCCGGCGGACGGGAGGCTCGGCTCGGCGCCGTCCGTCCGTCGCGACGCGCACGGGTCCCGACCGGGAGGCACGGCCCACCCCGGCGCGCGGGCGTCGTCACTATGGTGGTCGCGTGACGACCGTGCCCCCGCCGGCAGCGCCGGCACCGGAACCGATCAGCCCCGTGCAGGCCGCCGCGCTCCGCGACGGCGTCCTGCCGCCCGTCGAGCAGGTGCGCCCCGGCGTCTGGACCCTCGCGGTGCCGTTCCGCGGGGGCGTGCCGGACGCGACCCTGTCCTACGTGGTGGAGGGGACCGACGGGACCCTCGCCGTGATCGACCCCGGCTGGGCGGAGGACGACGAGCTCGCAGTGCTCCGCGCCGGTCTCGCGGCGATCGGGCGCTCGGTCGACCAGGTCGGACTCGTCGTCGTGACGCACCTGCACGCCGACCACCTCGGTGCTGCCGCCGCGCTCCGGCGTGCGAGCGGGGCTCGGATCGCGATGCACCGGCTCGAGGTCGAGGCCCTGCGGCGGGAGCGCGAGGACGCCGCCGCGAACGACGCCGACATCGCCGGGTGGGGGCTGCCCGCGGAGCTGGTCGCCGGCGTGGTCGCCGCGTGGGGGAGCGGACGACGGATCGGCCTCGGTCGCGCGGTCGAGCCCTTCGCGGACCTGCTCGTGGCGGACGGCGACGTGCTGCCGATCCCCGGGCGCGAGGTCCGGGCGCTGTGGACACCGGGGCACACCGCCGGGCACCTGTGCCTCGTCGACGAGGGCGACGGGCTGCTCTTCACCGGCGACCACGTGCTGCCGCGCATCAACTCCGGGATCGGACTCGGCGGCCGAACGACCACGAACCCGCTCGGCGACCTCCTGTCCTCCCTCGCACGGCTCGACGGGTACGGCGACCTCGAGGTCTGTCCGGGGCACGAGTACCGCTTCCGCGACGTCGTCACGCGTGCCCGGACGCTCGCCCGGCACCGAGCGGAGCGTTCGCGCCGCGTCGCCGCGGCGCTCGACACCCTGACGTCCCCGACCCTGTTCGAGGTCGCCTCGCGCGTGCCGTTCAGCGGAGGGATCGACTCGATGACGGGGTTCCTGCTCGCGAGCGCGCTGACGCAGACGGCCTTCCACGCGGACCTGCTCGGCCGGGCGGACGAGATCCGGCGAGACTGAGATCGGTCCGGCTGACGCCGGTCCGGCTGCCTCCGGTCCGGCTGCCTCCGGTCCGGCTCAGACGACCGTCGCGGCGAGTCGTTCGAGCGTGGTCCGGGCGTCGGCGAACTCGGCCGACGCGTGCTCGGCGAGCGGTGCGAGGTCCGGGATCCGGTCTGCGAGGGTGGCGCTGACGGTCACCGGGTACAGCTTCATGCCGAGCGCCGTCCCGAGGATCAGGTGCAGCACGGGCGAGCCGTGGTCCCAGGTCTCGGTCGGGGAGCCGGCGTCGTAGGTGGCGCCGCGGCTGACGACCGTCACGACCGGCCGACCGGCGAGCGGCTGGACGTCCCCGGCGAGGACCCCGGGCACGTGGACCCGGTCGATCCAGGCCTTGAGGGTCGACGGCACCGTGTAGTTGTACAGCGGCGCCCCGACGACGACGGCGTCCGCGGCGAGGAGCTCGTCGATGACCTCCTGGCGGAGTGCCTCGGCCTCGGGCGCGACGGACTCCTCGGCGGTGCGGTCGGACGCTGCCCAGTGCAGTGCCGAGGTCTCGAGGTGCGGGAGCTGGTCGACGTGCAGGTCCCGGCGCACCACCGTGTACTCCGGCCCGCGGGCGCGCCAGGCGTCCGCGAACGCGGCGGTCAGGGCGCGCGAACGCGAGTGGGCGAGGTCGGCGGAGGAGTCGATGTGCAGCAGCGTGGGCATGCGGCCCACGCTACCGACGCGTGCCCCGGTGGGACGGGCAGCCGACGGCCCGTGTCCCCGTGGACGTGGAGCGGCCCCGTCGTGTCCGCGAGGGACACGGCGGGGCCGCGGGAGGAGCCTCCCGGCCGGCCACGGCGTGACGGGCGGACGGGAGGCTGCGGGTCAGCGGTGCACGGACGCCGCCGCGCGTTCGAGGGCGTCGCGGAGCGCACGGACCGCCGGGGAGGACGACCCTGCGGCGCGGACCACGGTGAAGATCGTCCGTCGTGGACGATCGGGCAGGTCGACGAGCCGGCACGTGGTGGTCCGACCCGTCCACATCAGGTCGGGCATGAGGCTGACGGCGTTCCCGGACTCGACCAGGCGGATCTGGGTCTGCAGGTCGGCGGTCTCGTACCGCACGTCGGGCTCGAAGCCCCACCGGCGGCAGACCTGCTCGGCGAAGTGCCGCGACGCCGTGCCGCGGGGCTCCATCACCCACGGCATCGCCTCGGCGTCCTCGATGGACGACACCGGTGCCAGGGCCGTGTCGATAGGCGGCAGCGCGAGGCGCACCTCGTCCGTCGTCAGGTCCGACCGGTGCAGCCCGGACAGGTGCGGCGCGGTGTGTGCCGGGTACTGCTCGGCGATCACCATGTCGAACTCGCGGGCCCACGTCTCGTGCAGTGCCGTCTCGGGCTCGCGCTGGACCATCTCGATGCGCACGTCCGGGTGCGCGACGGCCATCTCGTGCAGCGCGTTCGGCATGAGGGCGAGGGCGGCCGACTGGAACACCGCCACGCGGACCCGTCCCTGCACCGTGGGGAGCGACGACTCCACCTGCGCCTGCGCCTGGTCGAGCACGTCGAGCACGTGCCCGGCGGCCTGCACGAGCACCTCGGCCTGCGGGGTGAGCTGCAGGCGACGGCCGACCTTGCGGAGCAGGGGCACGCCGGCCTCACGCTCGAGCACGGCGAGCTGTTGCGACACCGCGGACGGGGTGAAGTTGAGGGCCTCCGCGACGGCTGCAACGGTGCCCCGGATCGAGAGCTCCCGGAGGAGGACGAGACGACGGACGTCGAGCATGCAGAAACAGTAGCTGTCCTGCACGGTACGCATCAGCAGGAGTTGCTTCCGCTTACGCTTCTCGAACTCCACACTGAACCCATGACCGACCTCCAGGCACGCGACGCCGAAGCCGCACCGACCCCGCACGACGACCTGGCGGACCAGTCCGTCGCCCTCGTCCGCCAGTGGTTGGCCGAGGCCGAGACCTACCCGGTCGACGGCTCGGCGAAGCAGCTCGCAGGCGTCCTCGCCGACCCGGCCGGGCTCGACTTCGCGGTCGGGTTCGTCGACGGCGTCGTCCGGCCCGAGGACCTCGGTGTGGCCGCCCGGAAGCTCCGGCAGATCGCGCCCGCTGCGCCGGGGTTCCTGCCCGCCGCGCTCCGCGGGCTCGTCCGGCTCGGCGGTGGCATGGCCCCGGTGCTGCCCGGTGTCGTCGTCCCGATCGCGCGGCGGGTGCTCCGCGAGATGGTCGGGCACCTCATCGTCGACGCGACCGACGCCAAGCTGGGGCCGGCGATCGCGAAGGTCAAGCGCGACGGCGTCCGGCTGAACGTGAACCTGCTCGGCGAGGCCGTGCTCGGTGAGAAGGAGGCCTCGCGCCGGCTCGAGGGCACGCAGCGGCTCCTCGCCCGTGACGACGTCGACTACGTCTCGATCAAGGTCTCGTCGACCGTGCACCCGCACTCGCCGTGGGCGTTCGACCACGCCGTCGAGGACATCATCGCGAAGCTCCGCCCGCTCTTCCGTCGCGCCGTGCAGAGCTCGCCGCGCAAGTTCATCAACCTCGACATGGAGGAGTACAAGGACCTCGACCTGACGATCGCGGTCTTCACGAAGCTCCTCGACGAGCCGGAGTTCACCGACCTCGAAGCCGGCATCGTGCTCCAGGCGTACCTGCCGGACGCGCTCGCCGCGATGCAGCACCTGCAGGAGTGGTCGGCCGCTCGTCGTGCCCGCGGCGGTGCCGACATCAAGGTCCGCCTCGTCAAGGGCGCGAACCTGCCGATGGAGCAGGTCGAGGCCTCGGTGCACGGGTGGCCGCTCGCCACCTGGCACACGAAGCAGGACTCGGACACCAACTACAAGCGCGTGCTCGACTGGGCCCTCACGCCCGAGCGCATCGCGAACGTGCGCGTCGGCGTCGCCGGGCACAACCTGTTCGACGTCGCGCACGCCTGGCTGCTCGCCGGGGAGCGCGGCGTCCGTGACGGCATCGAGTTCGAGATGCTGCTCGGCATGGCGCAGGGGCAGGCCGAGGCGGTCCGTCGCACGGTCGGCTCGCTGCTGCTCTACACGCCGGTCGTCCACCCGGGCGAGTTCGACGTGGCGATCGCCTACCTGATCCGACGGCTCGAGGAAGGCGCGTCGCAGGAGAACTTCATGTCGGCGGTCTTCTCGCTGGCGTCGTCGCCCGCGCTCTTCGCCCGCGAGGAAGCCCGGTTCCGCGACTCCCTGGCCCCGCTCTCGCAGCCCGGCGGCCTGGACGCCCCGGCGCCGCACCGCGTCGGCGACCGGTACGCGGCGGTCGAGCGGCCCCGCCCCGGTCACTTCGAGAACACGCCGGACAGCGACCCGTCGGTCGCGACGGTCCGCGAGTGGGGTGCGGCCATCACGTCGCGCGTCGCCACGTCGACGCTCGGGGAACGCGCCGTCCAGGAGGCCCGGCTCACCTCCGCCGAGCAGCTCGAGACCGTCCTGGGTCGCGTCCGCGCCGCCGGGACCGAGTGGGGCTCGTGGTCCGGTGCTGCGCGCGGCGCGGTGCTCCACGCCGTCGGTGACGCGCTGGAGGCGAACCGCGCCGCCCTCGTCGAGGTCATGGCGGCCGAGGCCGGCAAGACGATCGACCAGGCCGACGTCGAGGTGTCCGAGGCGATCGACTTCGCGCACTTCTACGGCGAGCTCGCCGCGCAGCTCGACGACGTCGACGGCGCGTCCTTCTCGCCGGCCGCGCTGACGCTGGTCACGCCGCCGTGGAACTTCCCCGTCGCGATCCCGGCCGGCTCGACCCTGGCGGCCCTCGCTGCCGGGTCGGCCGTCGTGCTGAAGCCCGCGCCGCCGGCCGAGCGCTGCGGTGCCGTGCTGGCGACGGTCATCGAGACCGCGCTCGACGCCCACGGCGTCCCGGCCGACGTGCTCGCCTTCGTCCAGGTGGCCGAGGACGACCTCGGCAAGCAGCTCGTCGCTGCTCCCCAGGTCGACCGGGTGATCCTCACCGGCGCGTACGAGACGGCCGAGTTGTTCCGGTCGTTCCGTCCGGACCTGCCGCTGCTCGCGGAGACGTCGGGCAAGAACGCGATCATCGTCACCCCGTCCGCCGACCTCGACCTCGCGGTCAAGGACGTCGTCGCCTCCGCCTTCGGGCACGCCGGGCAGAAGTGCTCCGCCGCCTCGCTCGTGGTGCTCGTCGGGTCCGTCGCGTCGTCGCGCCGCTTCCGCTCGCAGCTCCTCGACGCCGTGTCCTCGCTCACCGTCGGGTACCCGACCGACCCGACGACGCAGATGGGGCCGATCATCGAGCCCGCCGCCGGCAAGCTGCTCGAGGGTCTGACGACGCTCGGCTCGGGGGAGTCGTGGGCGGTCGCACCGAAGCGCCTCGACGACACCGGCAAGCTGTGGAGCCCCGGTGTCCGCGACGGCGTCCGGCGTGGTTCGGCGTTCCACCGCACCGAGTACTTCGGCCCGATCCTCGGCATCATGACCGCGAAGACCCTCGACGAGGCGATCGACATCGTGAACGAGGTCGACTACGGCCTGACCTCGGGCCTGCACTCGCTCGACGCGTCCGAGATCGGCACCTGGCTCGACCGGATCGAGGCGGGCAACCTCTACGTCAACCGCGGGATCACCGGTGCCATCGTGCGGCGGCAGCCCTTCGGCGGGTGGAAGAAGTCCGCCGTCGGAGCCGGCACCAAGGCGGGCGGGCTGAACTACCTGCTCGGGCTCGGTTCGTGGTCGCCGGCACCGGCGTCGGCCGGTGCCGCGACGTCCGCCCCCGTGCGCTCGTTCCTCAGCGCAGCCGGGGTCACGTCGGAGTCGCTCGAGCGGGCCGCCGCGTCCGACGAGCGGGCCTGGTCGTCGCTCTTCGGTGCAGCGGTCGACGTCTCGGCGCTCTCGGCCGAGCGGAACATCGCGCGGTACCTGCCGTACCCCGGAGTCCACGTCCGCCTGGCGTCGGCGGAGGAGCCCGCGGTCGCCGACCTCGTGCGTGTCGTGGCCGCGGCGGTCCGCGCCGGGACGACGATCGACGTCTCGTCGGTGGCCGCGCTGCCCTCGGTCGTCGCATCAGCCGTCCGCGCCCTCCCGAACGTCCGGTCCGTCGCCGAGGGGCAGTCCGACGAGGCCTTCGCGAAGCGCATCGAGCGTGGCGAGTCCACCCGCGTGCGGCTCGTCGGCGGCGACACCGCGGCGCTGACGACCGCGATCGGTGGCCGTCCGGACGTCGCCGTGTACGGGGAGCCCGTGACCGAGGCCGGGCGGATCGAGCTGCTCCCGTTCCTCCGCGAGCAGGCGGTGTCGATCACGGCGCACCGCTTCGGTACGCCGAACCACCTCACCGACGCGCTGATCTGACCGGCGTCGGGCGGCTCGACCGGGCCGCCCGACGCGCGGGCGGCCGGAGTCGGACCACGGAAGCGACATCGAACCAGCACCGGGCGCTGGTTCGATGTCGCATTCGTGGTTCGATCCGTGAGGCGGTCCGTGCGCCTTCCGGACCGTCGGACGCGTGGGGGACGGTGCGCCGTACCGTCCGGCAGCCGCGCTGCGTACCGTCGATCGCATGTGCGAGTCCGTCCAGTGCCCGGTGTGCGGCAAGACCTCGTGGACCGGCTGCGGCGACCACGTGCGCGATGTCTTCCGAGGCGTCCGACGTCGAGATCGCTGCACGGGCCACGGGCTCCCTCGGCACGTCCTCGACACCGCGGGCTTCCGGTGAGGACGGCCGACGGCGGCATCGTGGATCCGCAGGGGTTCGCGCACGTCCGGTTGACCGTGACGGACATCCGACGGAGCAAGGCGTTCTACGCACAGCTGTTCGGCACGGCCCCCGGGAGCGACTTCAGCGACGAGATCGACGACCCCACGATCCACGACGACCCCTGGCGGACGTACGGCGGGTGCTCGTTCACGTTCCACGGGCAGACGCTCGGGCTCCGACCGGTCGCTTCCGCGGGGGACCGCTTCGACCCCGACCGGGTGGGCCTCGACCACCTCAGCCTCCGGGTCCGGTCCGTGGACGACCTCCACCGCGCCGTCGAACGGCTCGACGCGGCGGGCATCGTGCACGGGGCGGTGACGGACCTCGAACCGTTCGGACTCGTCGTCCTGTCGCTGCAGGACCCGGACGACATCAACCTCGAGCTCGCGGCGCCGCGACCGTCGGACGCCTGACCGACCGGGTGCGCCGGGCTGGCCGGTAGCCGCACGCTGCCCGGTGTCGCTCAGCCCTCCGGCGTTGGCTCGGGTGCATGAGCGAACAGATCGTCAAGCCCCTCGGCCTCGCCCACGTGCGGGTCACCGTCACCGACATCCACCGCAGCAAGGCCTTCTACGAGCAGCTGCTCGGTACGGCACCGGCGATGGACTTCAGCGAGCACGCCGACGAGCCCGGCATCACCGAGGACCGTGAGCGGCTCTACGGCGGCGCGATCTTCCCGGTCGGCGACCAGCTCTTCGGGCTGCGTCCGGTCGCGCCGAGCGGACAGCGCTTCGACCCGGACACCGTCGGCCTCGACCACGTGAGCTTCGTCGTGGGTTCCGTCGACGAACTGCACGCTGCTGCCGAACGCCTCGACGCCGCCGGCATCGAGCACGGCGAGGTCACCGACCTCGGGGACGCCGGCATGGTCATCCTCTCGGTGCAGGACCCGGACGACATCAACCTGGAGCTCGCCGCGCAGAAGTGACCGGACGGCGACGGGCCCCGGCCGTCACGGGCGGAGGATGTACGCGAACGTCGTCCTCGCCCGGACGGGATCGGGGTCGTCGCCGGAGATCAGGTCCGCGTAGGTGAACGACTCCGACACGCGGACCAGCAGCCGTGCGAGCTCCTCAGCGGACAGCGGTGCCGGGTCGAACGCCCCGGCCTCCTGTTCCGTCGCGATGACGGAGGTCACGACGGCGACGAACCGGCGCTGCACGTCGCTGTCGGTCGTCGTGAGCAGGCGCAGGGCGCGGCTCGGTTCGCGGGTCAGGAAGGCGCGGAAGTACGGCGCGCGGATGAGGTCCGCCGTGAAGTGGTCGAGCACGTCGACGATCCGCGCCGCGCCGGACGGGGCCGCCGCCCGCCCCGCGGCGTCCAACGTCGGTACGGCGAGCGACCACAGGATCTCCGAGAGCAACTGGTCGCGGTTGCCGACCCACCGGAACAGCGAGGTGCGGTCGACACCGAGCGACGACGCGAGCGAGCCCATGTCGATGCGCGCTCCGTCGATGAACGCACGTCGCGCCGACCGGAACGCGCGCTGGGAGTCGCCGTGGGCCTCCAGTCTGGCCGCGAGCGCGCTCGGGACGAGCGTCGACCCGAGCGTGCCGAGTGGTTCGTTCCTCACCGTTCCCCCTGAGTGCCGATGCCGGTCTTGCAACGTTTTCGAGAATGATGCATCGTTGGTGTCATGTCAACGTCGATCACCGACACGCCTCTGCTCGAGTCCGACTTCTACCGGTTCCAGGAGGGGCTCACGGCCCGTGAGCGGGAGTCGCTCGGGCAGCTGCGTGCGTACCTCGAGGCCGAGGTCCGTCCGATCGCCGACCAGTACTGGGCCCGTGCGGAGTTCCCGGTGCAGACCATCGCGCCGCTCGCCGAGCTCGGCATGTACGGCCCGGGCATCCCGCTCGTGCGGCACTTCGAGAACTCGGCCGTGTACCGCGGTTGGGCGGCGCTCGAACTCGGTCGCATCGACGCCGGCGTCTCCACGTTCATCGGGGTGCAGTCCGGCCTCGCGATGAACTCGATCGCTGTCGGCGGCAGCGACGAGCAGCAGCAGGAGTGGCTGCCGCGGATGGCCCGAGGCGAGGTCGTCGGCGCGTTCGGGCTCACCGAGCCGCTGTCGGGCAGTGACTCGGCGCGCGGGCTCCGCACCACGGCGCGGCGCGAGGGCGACACCTGGGTGCTGGACGGCGAGAAGCGTTGGATCGGCAACGCGACCTTCGCGGACGTCGTCGTGATCTGGGCGAAGGACGTCGCCGACCAGCAGGTCAAGGGCTTCCTCGTCACCACGGACACGCCGGGCTTCACCGCCACCAAGATCGAGGACAAGATCGCGCTGCGCACCGTGCAGAACGCCGACATCGTGCTCGACGGCGTCCGGGTGCCCGAGTCGCGCCGACTCCAGCGCGCGGACTCGTTCCGCACCACGGCGGCGGTGCTCCGGCTCACCCGTACGGAGGTCGCCTGGCAGGCCGTCGGCATCGCGATCGGTGCCTACGAGGCAGCGCTCGCCTACGCCCGCGAGCGCGTGCAGTTCGGCAAGCCGATCGCCGCGCACCAGATGGTGCAGGACCTGCTCGTGCGGTCCCTGATGAACATCACCGCGTCGATCGCGCTGTGCACGCAGGCCTCGGCGATGCAGGACCAGGGGATCGGCGGCGACGAGCACTCCGCGATGGCGAAGGCGTTCGCGACGGCGAAGATGCGCGAGACCGTCGGCTGGTGCCGCGAGGTCCAGGGCGGCAACGGCATCGTCCTCGACAAGGGTGTCGCGCGGTTCTTCTCCGACGCCGAGGCGATCTACTCGTACGAGGGGACGCGCGAGGTGAACACCCTCATCGTGGGCCGGGCGATCACGGGCGAGGCCGCGTTCGTCTGACGGCTGCCGCCCGTCCTCGCGACGTTGCACGCGTCGATCGACGCGTGCAACGTCGGAGCATGCGACCGCACCTGGTGCGTGTGCATCGTGCGACACCGCACCCGTCGATCGACGGGTGTGATGTCGCGGACGGCGCGCTCGAGACCTGACGGGCACCGCGCCGGCGACCGTCGACGGCTACGCCCAGAACGCCGCGATCGCCTCCGCCTCGCCCTGCCGACGACCCTCGGTCGCCGAGGGCGCCTGCGTCGACAGTGACAACGAGTTCTCGCCGAACGCGTGCTGCGCCGCGCTGTCCGCCACGATCGTCTCGACCGAGCTGCCGCCGGCCCGCAGGGACTCCACCGCCAGGTCGAGCCACGGCCCGAGCGGCGACGGTCCCTCCGGCCCGCACGCGACGACGAGCACGCGCTCGTACCCGGCGGCGACGTCCGCGTTGGTGGCCGAGCGGAGGCCACCGTCGTAGTGCGGGACGCCGTCGATGTGCACGGGGGACCACACGAACGGCACGGAGCAGCTCGCGGCCACGGCGCGGGGGAGCGGCACGCCCGACTCCGCGGTCAGCACCCGGAACGCCCCGTCGAGGGCGTCGATCGTCGTCAGCGCGAGCCGCTTCGCCGGCCAGTCGGTCGACGGCAGGGTCTCGGCGAAGGTCGCGGTGCGCTCGTCGTCGGACTGCCCGGTGACGACCTGCTGCGCCACGGCACCGAGCCGCGCGCGGGCGTCCTGCTCCGAGGTGGCGCCCGCGAGCACCTGCATCAGGCGGTCCTGGAAGTCCTCGCCGGCGATCCGCTCCGGCTCGACGTAGGTGCTCGGCAGCGGCGCGTGCTGCTGCTCCCACGCCTGGGCCACGGCGCCGGCGCGGACGAACGACCCGACGACGCTGCCGGCGCTCGTCCCGACGACGAGGTCCGCTGCATCGAGGTCGACCCCGGCGTCCTGCAGGGCGGAGAGGACCCCGACCTCCCACGCGATGCCGGCGACGCCGCCACCCCCGAGGACGAGTGCTCTGGTTCCGGGCGCGGGCGTCGAGACGTCGGTCATGGGTCCTGTGTACCAGGTGGGCGCGGGACGGCCGGGAGGCGCGGGGCGGGCCCGCCACCCGCCTCCAGGCCGGCGCGCGGTCGCGTCTCAGGCCGTGCGGCCCTTCTCGTCGACCAGCGAGTACAGGCTGAGGACG
>NZ_JAQMHU010000014.1:0-94741 GCF_028307415.1 Curtobacterium uvaldense
ACCGGGGGCGAGCGGGGTGGTCGTCATCGAGGACCGACCTTCTGTGGTGAGCGATCCTTCGACCGATCCGGAGAGTTCACGCATCCGCGCTTCCGGCGACAGTAGGTCACGGAACCGGGAGAACGCCTGGACGGCGCGCGCACGTCCGGGAAACGCAACCCGTGGCGGACGGGAGGCGCTGGGCGACGCCGCCACGCGCCTCCCGTCCGGCGGCCGGTGGCGGTCCGCCGGGCGCCCACGCTCGGCGACCATCGTTGCGGGATCGAGACGGCCCGTCACCCCGGTGCGTGCGAGCCTGGTCGCACCTGACCACGGGAGCGGACGGAGCTCGCTGTGGACCGAGCGATCGCGTGGGTCGTGCTGGCACTCGTCACGGCCGTGCCGGCACTGCTCCTCGCCGTCACGCGGGTGAGCTCGTGCGCCGATGCGGCGCCGGGTGCGGGCACGAGCCGGTGCACGAGCGGACCCGTGCTCGGGGTCGCCGGGTCGTGGGCCGCCGGTGCGGTCGCCGTCGTGGTCGTCGCGATCGCGGTCGTCCAGGTCGTGCGGGCCGTCCGTTCCGGGCGAGCGGCGACGGACTGACGCCCGGCGGTCTCAGGTCCGCGCTTCGGTGCGGACCGGCTTCAACCGGTCCGGTGCGTCGGTGGCGGGGGTCCACTCGCACGTGAACGTCCCGCGGTACCCGAACAGGAAGCCGAACACGCGGTTGTGCACCTCGAGGTCGACGTGGAACGCCTGGTCGTCCTCCGACCACCACTCGTGCAGGGTGGCGCGACCGCTCAGGAGCATCGGGAACCGGAACGAGACCGGCCCCTCGTGGAACCGCTGTGCGTCGGACGTCAGTACGAGCCCGCCCCGCTCGTCCACCGCCAGGTCGAGGTCGACCGCCAGGTGCTGGTGCGTGCCGAGGTAGTCGAGCACCCTGCCGTCGACGAGCACCATCGTCGCGTCGAAGCGCGCCGTGCGACCGGGCCTGGTCTCGTACGTCCGCACGAACGTCACCGTCTCGCGGCCGAGCTCGTCGCGGTACGGGTGGTTCTCGATCGTGAACGGCACGTCCTCCCCCACGTCGGGAACCAGGATGTTCCGGAGCCGTCCGATCTGCAGGAAGGGGACGGTCCACCACGGGCCGCGTCGGATCGACGACATGACGCCACGTCCGGTGCAGGCCTCGCCGGCGTCGAGGCCGACTCCGAAGCGTCGTCGCATCATCGGGTGGAGTCGCTGGAAGTCGGCGCCGAGCGCCTCCTCGAACACGGACGTCATCGGTCGTCCCTCGGGTCGGGCAGCGTCGCCAGCGTCGCCGGCGCGTCGTGCAGGTGGTCGGTGCGTCGGGCGCTGCCTGCGGGTGCCCGCAGCGTCCTGGAGGCTCGTGGCCGGTCCCGGCGCCAGGGCTGCAGGACCGATGTGAGCGGCCACGCCTCCGGTGCGGGTCCGCCCTCGAGCCAGATCCGGAGGCGGTCGAAGCTCCACGCGGTCGCCCAGCCGAGGAGCGGCCGGACGACCAGGTCCAGCGGCCCCCATCCGCCGTCGTAGTCGTAGCCGGTGACGAACCGCGTGCGCCCGTCGTCGGTCGGGACGTAGCGCCAGTAGCCCCGGCCCGTGCGGATCGGCGAGAGGCGGTCGGCGGTCCCGAAGCGCAGCGCCGACGTGCGCGATCCGTCCGGGCGGCGGCGTTCCCCGATGCTCACGCCGGTGCCGTGCACGTCGTGCAGCGGCGAGCGTCGGACGTAGCGGAAGTGCGTCGGTGCCCCGTCCTCCGCGCCCGCGGGCACGATCTCCGAGAACCGGACGTCCCAGCGCACGTGCTGCTCGGGGTCCTGCGTCGCGGCCCACACGCGGTCGAGGTCCGCATCGATGACGGTCTCGACGTAGATGCCCCTGGTCCCCACGTGCTGACAGTAGCGCCTGCGCGGCGGAGAGTGGACCGAGCGATCGCGTGGGTCGTGCTGGCACTCGTCACGGCCGTGCCGGCACTGTTCCTCGCCGTCACGCGGGTGAGCTCGTGTGCGGATGCGGCGCCGGGTGCGGGTACGAGCCGGTGCACGAGCGGACCCGTGCTCGGCGTGACGGGATCGTGGATCGCCGGCGTCGTCGCCACGGTGATCGTCGTGATCGCGGTCGTGCACGTCGTGCACGTCGTGCGGGCCGTGCGGGACGGGCGGGTAGCGGAGGACTGACTCACGACGGCATGCCTCCGTCCAGGGAGCGGCCCCCGAACAGCTGTCCGGTTCAGCCGTTCCAGGCGTCCTGTAAGGCGCGCTCCAGGTCGGTACGGTCGCCGCCCCGCACCTCGCCCTCGCGGAGCGGCACGGCCGTCAGCTCCCCGTCGTGCAGGGTCAGGTCCGTGATGCTGCCGGTACCGCGGTCGGCGAGACGGACGTGCAGTCCGGTGCCGTCCGGCAGCACCGGTCGAAGGGCCTCGACGAACGCCGGCACCTGATCCGAGCCAGGCAGGGTCGCCGACACGGACCGGTCACTGCCGAACTGGTCCGAGGACGCGGGGAGGAAGCCCCGGAGCGTCGTGCCGACCTGGATCGATGTGCCCAGCAGCGCCGGGGACCCGTTCACCGACAGGCGATCCGCATCGCCTGCATCGTCCCGGTCAGCAGCATCGTCGGCACCATCAGTGACTTCCTGCGGGCCGATTCGGATCGACTCCACCGGAGCGGCCGGAGCAGCAGCGGCGAGCGCCGTCGCGGTCGCCAGGACCTGGTCCGGGTCGTCGACCGTCACGTCGACCACGGTCGGCGTGAGCGACACCGCGGTGACGTCCGGCCGGGTGGCGACCGCCGCGAGGCGGTCCGCCTCGGCGTAGTCGGCGGCGTCGGGCAGGTCGTCGTCGCCCCTTGGCTCGTCCTTCGTCACGATGCCGCCGTCCACGATGACCTGCGCGGCCGGCGCTGCTTGCTGAGCGATCGCGGTCGCGTCCCCCACATCGGCGAGGTCCTTCGTGTGCAGGAGGAGCCGACCCGGTGTGACGGAGGCCCGCGTCACCTCGTGCGCGGCGAGCACACGCTCGTACGCGGTGATCTCCGGCGTCGGGTCGCCGACGGTGTCGTCGGTCCCGGTGCTGTCGTCAGACCCGGCGATCCGGTCGGAGATCTGGAGGTCTGCTTCGTCGGACGGCAAGCGGTCCGTCGGCGGCGTCGACCAGTGGGATGCGGTGAGCGTCGGGGACCGCCACCCTGAGGCGTCGGCAGCCTCGCGCACCGCTCCCCATCCGCGCACCAGGTCGGCGCTCTCCCGGACGTCCACTCCGACCGAGCCCGGCCGGGTGCCGGAGCCGGCCGGAGCCGTGACCTTCCCGCCGAGCCAACGGTCGTCGCCCCGGAGCCGGTCGACGACGGCGAGCAGCTGGTCGTTCTCGGCCGCGCGCCCCTCGACCGAGAAGTGGAACCCGTCGGCCTCCACCGAGGCGCTGTAGGTCGTCCCCGCGGTGGTGGCGTCGTGCATCCACCGTCCGACCTCGTGGGTCACCCGTCGCAGGTCGGCGTCGGACAGGTCGTCGTCGGTGGTCACGGTGACCTGGACCGTCCCCGCGAACGGCAGGTTGTTCGTGCCCGAACCGCTGACCGACCGCACACCGCGGAGCTCGGACAGCTCGTGCTCAGCTCGGGCAGCGCCCGCGGTTCCGGCGTCGACGTTCGCCGAGCAGCCGCTGACCAGCAGGACCGCCGTCAGCGTGGTGGCCGTCAAGGCGGCGGTCAGCGTTCGTCGTCTCCCCCAGAGCATGGCGGGAGCGTAACGCAGCGAGATGCGCTGCCGGTTCCTACTCAGGCGCCAGCAGTGCTGCCGTCGCGCCGCCGCCGTGATGCCGGACATCCGTGACGAGGAGCCTGCGAGCAGGAGCGGCCGAGAACCCACAGAGTCTCGGCGGTCACGAGGCACCTCACGTCGTCGGGAGGGACGTGATCATCTCGACCAGATCCACGAGCGCTGGGTCTTCCCGCAAGCGCTCGAGCCAGATCGAGATGGCTGCGTCGAGGAGTCGTTCCTCGGACACCCCCACAGCAGAAGCGATGTTGCCGAACGCCCTGTGATGATCCCCGAGGGCGGCTGCTGCGCACGCCATCGCAACGCCGGAGGTACGGACATCCAACATGGTCGCCAACTGGTCGGGTTGCTCTTGGAGCATCCTGAGGAGTTCGACTTCTGGAGCTGCGGCGCCTGGCAGGTAGTACTCCGCTGCATCGGGAGACGCTCTCCGCATGTCGGCATCGAGGACGACGGTCGCGCGCAGCCTCCTTGAATTCCCCAACGTCCTGGCTGCCGCCTTCGCAGCCGCTTCCCCGCCGGCCTCCACGACGTCGACGCTCGAGCGCACATGCGCCGCAAAACGATCGATGATCGCTCGTACCAGACGAGCGGCGAGTCCGTCTTCCACGAAGACGACAGCTGTCACGCCGCTGGACGGTCTCTTCAACGTACGGAGGATGGTCGGCGCATCGACGTCTTCAGTCACGATCGCCCCGCCGCCCGTTGCGAGGACAAGTCGGAGCGCCTCGGCCGGAACGTGCTCGATGATCTGCGTCGAGTGTGTCGCGACGATCACTTGACAAGCATTACTGGCGGCAAGACGCCCGATCTCCTCGATCAGCGGGACGTGCGCCGGACCGGCCAGGAAGGTCTCCGGCTCATCGATCAGCACGACCTCGTTCGCCTCCGCTTGTCGGAGCAACCAGAGCGTGTACGCCGCGGAGTACTCGCCTCGGCTCATCGTGAAGGTTGTGAAGTCCCTGCCGTCCCTTCTGCCGTGGAACAACGGGAGACGCTCGCCTTGGGCGTCAGCGATGGCGATCGCCAACTCCTCGTAACGATGGCCCGTGATGCGCCCGAGGGCTTCGAGGTCGCGTTTCCCGAGGGCTTGCGAGCCGTGAGCCCGCATGACGTCTCGAGCCTCTGACGCCTCGAAGTAGTAATCCTGAGCCGCCGTGATGAGCGATCCCATCACGACGTCCGAGCTGACTTCGGTGACAGTGAGATTACGCAAAGCGCGAGAATACTGCCGAACGTGTTTCACGCGGTCAAGAGGAAATTTGACAGGTGCAACTGAAGTGCGTGCGCCGTCAGCAGGCCGGACTGTCAAGGAATACGACCCGACGAAGTCTGTGGCGTCCCAGCGGCTGACGGGCGGAAGAGCCCAGCCACTCTGCCACCGCGGCAACGCCTCACGAATGACGGCAAGCAGGTACGATTTGCCGGCTCCGTGCAAACCGGTGACCACGGTGAATCGTTTCAGATCGACACGTCCAGGCGCGAGGACTGGCGACTCCCGCACCGTGATCCCGTGCAATGGTCGCGACTTCAAGACGAGCGCATCGAGCAGGCCCGCGCGACGAATACTCGCCATGTCTTCGCGACGACCCCTCCGCCATGCTTCCTTCGGTCGGGCTGACAGGATTTGAACCTGCGACCCCTTGACCCCCAGTCAAGTGCGCTACCAAGCTGCGCCACAGCCCGTGAGCCCCGAGAGGCTCGGAACTCCGTCTCCGGCGTTCCACCGCCCGCGTCCGACCGGAGCGCGAGCAGCCCGTCAAGCATAGCGGACGCCGGACCCTGCTCGTGCCACGGCGCGTCGCCGCCTCCACGGGAGCGATCGGTCGGGCCGGGCCGTCAGCCCTGCGGCGAGCGCGCTGGCTGCTGCACCACGTCCCGCTCGGCCGCCAGCCACGGCAGCGCGAGCCCGACCAGCAGCCCGCCGAGCCCGTCCGCGGCCAGGTCGCCGATCGTGTCGTCGTACCCGACGTAGATCGCCGAGTCGACGAAGTTGTGCCCGAGCCATTCGCACATCTCCCACACGGACCCGATCGCGAGCCCGAGGGTGAACACCAGGAGCGACACGGTCACGCGTCCGGCGTCCGGGGCGTGCGGCACGAGCCGGAGGTCTGCGGCGATCACCGCGAGCAGCGCCGCGAGCAGTCCGGTCAGGACGACGTGGATCAGCTTGTCCCAGAGGAACACCGACGTGTACCACTCGAGCGCGCTCGACCACCCGGCGACGAGCACCAGCACGCAGACCGCCAGGTCGAACGCGGGCCGGAGTCCGAGCATCCGCGGCAGGACCACCCCGAACAACGCGAGCGACATCACCGCGAACGACGTGCTCCCCCAGCCGATCGTGGCCACGGGGATGCTGAGGAGCGTCAGGACCCGCACCACGTCGGCCGGCAGGAACCGCCGGCGCAGGAAGGTCAGCCCGAGCGAGCGCATCACGAGGCCCACCGCACGACCGCGTGCACGGCCGCGTGGTCGGAGGGCCAGACACCGCCCGGTCGGCGCACGTTCACCGCGACCCGGTCGACGACGGCGTCCTCGGTCACGAGCACCCCGTCGATCCGCCGGCCGCCGACACGCGGCTCCCGGTAGTGCGGGTACGTCCCGTAGGCCTCCCCCACCTGCCGGGAGGCTCGTCCCCAGCTGTCGACGACCCCCGCGTCCGCCAGTGCTCGCCAGGGTGCCGACCCGGCCGGGCAGTTCCAGTCGGCCATCACGACGGCCGGCAGTCCGCGCTCGCGGACGATGCGCCCGAGCAGCTGCGCGCCGCGCAGCCGTGCCCAGGACGAGGCGACGTCGAGGTGCGTCGCGATCGCGGTGAACTCCCGCCCGGTGGTGCGGTCCGCGACGACGGCGCCGACGGCGTGCCGCGGGAAGGCCGTCGCCCAGGACCGTGAGCCCGGGCGCGACGGCGTCCGGGACAGCGCCCACGTGCGCCGCTCGACGACGTCGAGGCGCTCCCGGTCGAGGAACAGGCCGACCGCCTCGCCACCGCCACGCGCACCGCGACCGACGACCACGGGTTCCCAGCGTGACCCGAGACGGGCCGTGAGGTCCGCGGTCTGGGCGGGCAGTGCCTCCTGGACGGCCAGCACCGTCGGCTGCTCGCTGGCGACGAGCGCGACGACGGCGTCGCGGCGACGTTCCCACGCGTCGGCGTGACCGGGCGCGTGCGGCACCCGACGTCTGACGTTGAGGGTGGCGCAGTGCACCTCGGGGGCCACCACCGCCCCGATCGTCGGGTGGTCGTCCGGCGCGGATGGCATGCACCCTGTCTACGAGACGACACCTGTTGCGCTCACAGGGTGTCGTGACGGTCCCTCGTAGGGTGGCTCGGATGCGTTGCGCTCGTCCCACCCGTACCCTGCTCGCACTGTCGGTCGCCGGGCTCCTGCTCGGCGCTGCCGGCTGCACCTCCCACGACGACGCGCCGACGGTCGCGCAGCTGGCACGGTCCTCCGCCGACTCGGTGGACGTCGTGGCCCAGCAGGACCCGTCGGCGCGCTCCGTCGCCGCGAGCCGAGCGCTGTTCGCGTCGGCTCCCGGTGCGGTCGTGGCGTCGGCCTCCGACGCGGGTGCGGTGCGCGACGCGGCGAGCGCCGCGCGTGCGGCGCACGTCCCACTGCTGCTGACGTCCGACGGCGGCACGCCCTCGTCGACACCGTCCGCCGACGCAGGCGACGACGGTGACCGGGTGGCAGCCGAGCTCCGCCGGCTCGGGGCCGACTGGTACCAGGCCGAGGGCAGCGTGGCGGTCGACACCGACGTCCCGGAGCAGGACGCGCCGGAACGGGGCGACGTGCCCGAGGCGAGCGATGCCTCCCGTGCGGCGACCGTGGTCGTGTCCGACCGTCGGTCGGAGGCCGCAGCCGTGGCCACGGCGGAGGCTGCCGGCGCCCGTGTGGTCGCGATGCCGGACGGCGTGACCGACCCGGCTGCCGCCCCGGACGTCGTGTCGGCCCTCCACGACCGCGCGGAGCACCCGACCGTGCTGGTCGGCTCGGCGTTCGGCGACCTCCCGGACCCGCAGTGGACGGTCCGGGCGGCGGAGAGCGGCTGGCAGCTGCCGCACGGCGGGCAGCGGCCCTTCGACGGACACCGCTACGTGGCGCTGTACGGCGCTCCCGGCGCGCCGGTGCTCGGGGTGCTGGGCGAGCAGGACCCGGCGGCGACCGTGCGCCGCGCCGAGGGGACGGCGAAGGAGTACGACGGGCTCGGCGACGAGCCGGTGACGCCCGCGATGGAGGTCATCGCGACCGTCGCTGCCGGGGACGCCGGGGCCGACGGCGACTACTCGACCGAGCTGCCGGCGTCGACGCTGGAGCCCTACGTCGACGCGGCGAGCGACGCCGGGATGCCGGTCATCCTCGACCTGCAGCCGGGGCGGTCCGACTTCCTGTCGCAGGCGAAGCGGTACGAGTCGCTGCTCGCGAAGCCGAACGTCTGGCTCGCACTCGACCCGGAGTGGCGACTGACCGCCGACCAGGTGCCCCTGCAGCAGATCGGCAGCGTCTCGGCGTCCGAGGTGAACGAGGTCTCGTCGTGGCTCGCCGACCTGGTGCGGTCGAAGGGGCTACCGCCGAAGGCGTTCGTCCTGCACCAGTTCCGGCTGTCGATGATCCAGGACCGGTCGTCGCTCGCGTCGCACCCGGAGCTCGACGTCCTCATCCACGTGGACGGGCAGGGCTCGCAGCCCGACAAGCAGGCGACCTGGAAGGCGCTGCACCAGGACGCACCGGAAGGCGTGCACTGGGGCTGGAAGAACTTCTACGACGAGGACACGCCGATGCTGTCGCCGCAGCAGACGATGGCCGACGTGCAGCCGACGCCGTCGCTCATCACGTACCAGTAGCGGGGTCGCGTCTCGTCGCGTCCTGTCGTGGTGTCCACAGCCTGGAGGGCCGGGGCACGGTGCGTCGGCGGGTGCTGACAGCATGGGGTCATGTCTGGTCTCGGTGTCGGTTCGTCCGTCGGCTCACCTGCTCCTGCGGCGGCCCCGCCGTCCGCCGAGATCGCTGCGGAGGCACAGGAGGCCCTGGCCGCCCTGACCGGGCGACCGGACGCGGTCTTCCACCCCGGGCAGCTCGAGGCCATCTCGGCGCTCGTCGAACACCGGCAGCGTGCCCTCGTGGTGCAGCGCACCGGGTGGGGCAAGTCGGCCGTGTACTTCCTCGCGACCCTGCTGCTGCGGCGACGTGGCGGCGGCCCGACCGTGCTCGTCTCACCGCTGCTCGCCCTCATGCGCGACCAGGTCGCAGCGGCCGCGCGGGCCGGTGTCCGCGCGGTGTCGATCAACTCGGCGAACGCGCACGAGTGGGCGGACACGCAGGCGGCCCTCACGCGTGACGAGGTCGACGTGCTCCTCGTCTCCCCCGAACGGCTCAACAACCCGCGATTCCGCGACGAGCAGCTGCCGACGCTGATCGCCCGGATGGGCATGCTCGTCGTCGACGAAGCGCACTGCATCTCCGACTGGGGACACGACTTCCGCCCCGACTACCGCCGGCTCGCCGAGCTCATCCGCTCCCTCCCCCAGGGTGTCCCCGTGCTCGCGACGACGGCGACCGCGAACGAGCGCGTGGTCGAGGACGTCGCGGAGCAGCTCACCGCGGGTCCGGACGCTCCCGTCTTCACGATCCGCGGTTCCCTGGCGCGGGCGTCGCTCCGGCTCGGCGTCCTGACGCTGCCGGACGCCCGACAGCGCCTCGGGTGGCTGCTCGCGCACCTCGGCGACCTGCCCGGCAGCGGCATCATCTACACGCTGACCGTGTCCGGGGCCGAGGACATCGCCCGACTCCTGCGCGAGAACGGGTACGCCGTCCGCGCCTACACCGGGCGGACCGACACCGAGGAACGCGAGCAGCTCGAGCAGCAGCTCAAGGGCAACGAGCTCAAGGCGCTCGTGGCGACGAGTGCGCTCGGGATGGGCTTCGACAAGCCGGACCTCGGGTTCGTCGTGCACGTCGGCGCTCCCTCGTCGCCCGTCGCCTACTACCAGCAGATCGGCCGCGCCGGGCGTGCGACCGACAACGCCGACGTGCTGCTCCTGCCCGGACGCGAGGACCGCGAGATCTGGCAGTACTTCGCGAGTGCGTCCATGCCGACCGAGGCCCGCGCCTCCGCCGTCCTCGGCGCGCTCTCCACCGACACGGCGATGTCGACCGTCGCGCTCGAGGGCCTCGTCGACATCAAGCGATCGACACTCGAGCTCCTGCTGAAGGTGCTCGACGTCGACGGCGCCGTGCACCGTGTCGCCGGCGGCTGGGTCTCGACCGGGCAGCCGTGGCAGTACGACGCCGCCCGGTACGAGCGGGTCGCCGCCGCCCGCGAGGCCGAGGCCGCGTCGATGCTCGCGTACGAGTCCACCTCGGCGTGCCGCATGCAGCTGTTGCAGCAGGACCTCGACGACCCCTCCGCCGAACCCTGCGGGCGGTGCGACAACTGCGCCGGTGTCTGGTACCCGACGTCGATCTCGGAGTCGGACACCTCCGGTGCGGCTGCCGCGCTCGACAAGGTGGGCGTCGAGATCGCGCCGCGCGCGCAGTGGCCGTCCGGCATGGCCGCGCTCGGCGTGCCCGTGAAGGGCAGGATCCCGGCCGGCGAGCTCGTCGAACCGGGCCGCGCCGTCGCCCGGCTCACCGATCTCGGCTGGGGCGGGCCGCTCCGGGCGCTGTTCTCGGCCACCACTCCGGACGGACCCGTGTCCCGCGAGCTGGTCGACGGGTGCATCCGCGCCCTGAAGGACTGGCCCTGGGCCGAGCGGCCGACCGGTGTCGTCGCGATGTCGTCGCGGTCGCGGCCGGAGCTCGTCGGGTCGTTGGCGCAGGCGCTGGCCTCGATCGGGCGACTGCAGTTCCTCGGGACCCTCGGACGGAGCGGCGGGGAGCCCCGCGGAGACGGTGCGACGAACAGCGCCTACCGGCTGGCCGGGGTGTGGGACACCTTCGTGGTGGACCCGGAGCTGGCTGCGGCGTTGGCGTCGCACCAGGGGCCGGTGCTGCTCGTCGACGACCTGGTGGACAGCCGGTGGACGGTCACCGTCGCCGGGCGGGAGCTCCGGCGTGCGGGGGCGTCGGCCGTGCTGCCGTTCGCGCTCGCGACCGTGGCCTGACGCCGGCCGGGTCCGGCAGACCGTGTCCGTGGTCCGTCCGGTGGCGCGGGGTGCGGGGTGCGGGGTGCGGGCTGCGCGGTGCGGGGTGCGGGGTGCGGGGTGCTCCCGCACAACCGGAAGCACGTCGTGCCAGGGATTCCCGTGGTGCGACGTGCTCCCGGTTGTGCAGGCGTCGGTGCGTGCCGACTCCAGCTTCGGCTCCGCCCGCATGCGCCGCTCGGGTCAGGCCGCGCCGATCGCGTCCAGCTCGCGGATCGCGTCCGCCGGCAGCGTGATGCCCGCGCCCTCGACGTTCTGCCGCAGGTGCTCCACGGATGACGTACCCGGGATGAGCAGGATGTTGTCCGAGCGCTGGAGCAGCCATGCGAGGGCGACCGACAGGCGCGACTCCCCCAACCGCTGCGCGACGGTGTCGAGCGCCTCGGACTGGATGGGCGAGAATCCGCCGAGCGGGAAGTACGGCACGTAGGCGATGCCCTCGGCCGCCGTGAGGTCGACGAGGTCGTCGTCGCCCCGCTGCGCCACGTTGTACATGTTCTGCACGCAGACCACGGGCGCGATCCGGAGGGCCTCGACGAGCTGCGCGCCCGTCACGGTCGACAGTCCGAGGTGGCGGATCTTGCCCTGCTGCTGCAGTTCGGCGAGTGCCTCGAACTGCGGTGCGATGCTGCCCGGCTCTGGGGCGTCGAATCCGCCGACACGGAGGTTCACGACGTCGAGCTGCTCGAGACCGAGCCGCTCGAGGTTCGCGTGCACGTCCTCGACGAGCTGCTCGGGCTTCCGCGCCGGCGGCCACTGCCCCTTGTCGTTCCGGCGCGAACCGACCTTCGTGACGATGTGGACCTGCTCCGGGTACGGGTGCAGGGCTTCGCGGATGATCTCGTTCGTGACGTGCGGTCCGTAGAAGTCCGCGGTGTCGATGTGGGTGATGCCGAGCTCGACCGCGGTGCGCAGCACCCGGACGGCCTCGTCGCGGTCGGCCGGCGGGCCGAACACGTGCGGGCCGGCGAGCTGCATCGCGCCGTAGCCGAAGCGGGTGACCTCGAGGTCGCCGAGGTCGTAGGTGCCACCGGGGAGGCTGTTCGTCGTCATGGTCCGACCATGCTCCCGATCACTGCGGTGTGCCTGGCCCTGGTTGTCCCCTGGTCTGCGAGCCCTCGCCCGGTGTGGTTTCTGCGTCGACGGGCCAGGTGCCGATCTGCTGGTCGAGCGTTCGGCGTCCGAAGCTCGCCTGGTACCCGATCTTCTCGACGAGCGCAGGGGTCGACGGGAACCCGACGTCCCGCCAGCCGGAGTCCTGCGCGATCCGTCCGATCTCGAGTTGCGGCTCCGTTCTGATCCGCAGGACGACGCCTGCGTCGGGTTCGTGCCCGCGCGTGGACCAGGCCAAGGGAAGGACCGCGTCGATCAGCTCGGCGACGTCCTCCTCCGAGCGCCCCGCGTCGGGTGCCGAGATGTCGACGGCGATACGGTGGTGCGCGGAGAGCCCGTCCGTGGTCTTCTCCTCGTCGACCGTTGCAGTCGACACGTTGGGCAGGGCGTTGATCTCGGCAGCAACCGCTTCGCGCGATGCAGCCACTTCAGCGTCCGGGCCAGACGCCGAGCACCCGCTGAGCGCAGGGATGAGCGACAGCAGGACGCCCGCCGCGATCAGCCTCCACACGAGCTCATCCTGCACTGCATCGCCGTCGGTGCAGCAGCGGGCCACTCGCCCAGGCGCTCCCGCAGGAGACTCGCCGGGACGATCGCCGACGTCCTGCCGGGGACGGCGGCTCCTTCCTCGACCCAACCGGACCGCTGCAGGAGCTTCCCCACGCTCAAGTCGGGCGCGCCGCGCACGCCGATACCGACACCGTTCGCGAGTTCTCTGCTCGCGTGCACCGACCACCCCGTCTGGACGATCGCATCGATCTCCCAATCGGTGATCGTCTCGTTCGTGGATTCTGGTTCCAGGGTCAGGATGATCAATGCCCTGTTCGAGTTCGACGCGTCGAGCCCCGAGGTGCTCTGTTCGACCGAGACCTCAGCAGCGGCGATGCCCGGGAGCGTCCGGAGGTACTCCTTCGCGTCTTCAGGAGTCTGTCCCCGAGCAGCAGAAGCAGGCGTACAGCCCGGCAGGACGAGCACACCACACAGCAATACCGCAACGATCGACCAGGCTCGGACACCTCGTCCGCCATGCGGTGTACTCCTCGAGGAACGTCCGCTGGCCGTCCGGGTCGCGGGTCGACCACGGTGCTCGTCAGCGAGAACGCCCGATTGCTCCGCTCTCGTCAACTCAGTACTCACGAGGCACATCGAAGTCGTCCGGCAGCGCGAAACACGGCGATCCTGAATCGATGTCGATGACAGATCCGCCCTCTGCGAGCGGGCTGAGACCGCTCGACGAAGAGCAGCCGCTCAGCGAGATCGAGAAACCGCCGGCAACGACGATTGCAGTAACGATCATCGCCCTCGTACTCCTTGACCGCGCGCGCATCGAGTACCTGTCCCTCCCGCTCGACTGTTCACCGATGCTCCGTTGAGCCAGCATCGGACGAGGTGGGCGCTGCACGGGCGAACAGTCCCGCATTGTTGCACTTCACCGACCCACGCCGGCGTTCGCTCTCCTGCGCTCGCTCGTCAAGATTGCTGCGCTGTCCAGCGAAGCGCTGTCAGGGCGCTTCACCTGGCCAAGGGCCGAAGCGTTCCTTGAGTTCGTTCGGGGAGAGCAGGACGAGCTGCTTCAACTCGGCGGTCGAAGTCGTGTAGGCGGCTTCTGACCAGCCCCGTTCCTTTGCCACATCTCCGATGGCGAGCTGCGGACTCGTCCTCAGACGGATGAACACTCCCGTGTCGGGTTCTGCTTCGTTGACGGACCATCCGAGCTGTGCGAGTTGGTCGACGAAGGCGGGCGCCGCCGATGCATCCTCGACCGTCGCAGCGATCGAGACTTCATGGTGTTCGTTGAGCCCGGACACGGTCTTCTCTTCTTCGATGGAGACGTCGGACAGCCCCTCGATCGAGGAGAGCTGATTCCGCGCCTCTTCGAGCGACTGCCCACCCGTGGGATCCTGCAGCGAAACCGATGGTGCGCTGGATGGAGCCGTGCGGAGTGCACTGCAACCAGACAGCGCCACGACCGCCATCATCGCGACGACGATGCCCGTACGCACCCTTCCGCCTGTCACTCTGATCTCCTCTGCACTTGGTAATCCGTCACGGTTGTCGTCTTCCCGTTCCCTCCGAGAAACTGCGTGATTGCAGGGTCGTCATTCACTGAGGGGTCACCGCTGGCCATGACCGCGTATCGATTCGCATCGTGTGCGGTGGCGACAGTCGGCGCGTCGTGTTCGTTGGCCTTCAGCGGCGGATCCCCACGAAGCGTCGTCCAATCTCTGGGATTCGGCGTTCCGTCCAAGGCCGCGATCGGATCAGCCGTGGACTCGAGGGCTGTCACGTGCACGTCGGACGGGATGTCCATCGCACCGATCGGGGAACCAGCGGTCACCACCTGCTGGATGTTGTATCCGCTGTCACCCGCGGCGACCGCACCAGCCGTGATCCCGCCGAGGCTGAAGCCTGTCAGCATCACGGGTTCGTCCTTGACCCCTGCCTTCCGTAGAGCCTCGATGACGGCCTGCGAAAGAGCGGTCTGGTCACCGTGACGCATCGCAATCACGTCCGAGGTCAGATCATTTGGGGTGTCGCCGGCCTCGGGATTCCAGCTCTGTGTGCTCGGGATCTGGACTGTGAAGCGAGTGACGCCGTTCTCGTCAACCGTCTTGAACACCCGGACGTTCGCGAAGTCTTCTTGGCCCATCCGGTCAATCTGACCCGAACTCGCGAGCAACGAGCTGACGTCGGTCGGGATGATGTTCCCGGCCCCATCGGTGGTGAACTGCTGACCTGTCTCACGGATGCCATCAACGAGAGCGCGCTGCCGCCGATCATCGACTTGGCTGTCGGACAGGACACCGTCGATGAAGCGCGGCACACCGTCCTCGAACAAGCCGAACTGGCGACCATCCCCGATCAACGTACTGAGGAGGCCGTCGTAGGTGTTCGTCGTGCGGAGATCGCCCAACCAGGCTTGCTCCATCGCGACGATGTCGGGACTCATCCACGGCAGAGCTGCGGAGAAGTTCCTGTTGAAGGACCGAGCCGCCGCCAGGGTGAACACCGCGGTGCGCTGGGTCAGGTCGCCATCGGTCCTCAGCGCGGTGAGCGCTGCTTCGCTGAAGGACACCGTGACGATGCCCAGGACGTCGAGTGCAACGCCGCTCCTGACAGCCTCGGTGGCGAGCGCTCCGAGGGCGATCGTGCCGTAGACGACGGTCCCGGTGACGAGCGCCACCGTCTCAGCGACATCCGTCGTGGTCGCCCAGGTCGCAGCTGCTGCGACCTGCAAGCCGGCGACGGTGAGAGCAAGCCCTGCCTCGGCCGCCTCGTACACCTTCGAGAACGACGCCGTGATGATCACCAGCGCCTCGGTGGAGACGATCGTCACGCTGAGCTGCGCCGAAGCGCTCATCACTGCACCCTCGGCGGCGAGTGCGGTGCCGGGCGAGAGGATGGCCGAGGCCAGCAGGTCCCCGTCCACCGACAGCGCCCCGACCTTCGGCACGAGCGGGCCGGCGAAGGCGTTGAGCGCAGTGATCCCCGTGGTCAGGCGATCGATCTCCGCGTAGTCGACCTTGATCCCGTCAGACATCTCGATCCCTGATGAGTCCAGCGACGAGCCCGAGCAGATCCGTGCGGATCTCCTGGTCCGTTTGCGCCGTCACGGTGACCGTGCCGGCATCAGTGAGGAGTTCGGGCGTGACCTCCGAGCCACGCGCTCCCGCGTCGATCCCGACGCTCATCCGCAGCCATCCGCGGCGGGTGCCGAACCAGTCAGCGACGAAGACCGGGCCACGGTCAGCGGTGAAGGCCTTCACGCGGAAGCCGTGCTGCACGGGCTCGGCCAGGCCACGGAACAGGCCGACCGCATCGGTCGGGACGTGCAGTTCGTCGACGACGGCATCGAGCACCCGGGCGTCGCCGCGCTGGATGGCGTCGACCAACGCTTGCGAGGCAACCGTGCTGACCGTCGTCGTCCCACGGGCCGGGTCGGTGACCTCGAGCGACGGGATGAGTTCGACGAGTGACGACCACGCCTGGTCGAGCACCGTTCCGCGCAGGTGCGCACGGCTGCCGTCGCCGGGTCGCGCGCTCCGCACGGTGAGGTGCGAAGCAGCGTCGCCCCCGATGACGGTCGAGTGCGCCCACGTCGTGTCGGGGGCCCAGGCGCTCACCTGGATGACGATCGAGCCGGCGTTCTGCAGTGCGAGCGTGAGCAGGAACGGCGCGTCGAGGTCATCCGACCACGACTCAGCGTCAGCGTCGGGCTGTCGCGTGAGCACCCCGCGCTCGACCAGCGCTCCCGTGCCCTGCTGGTCCTGCGCCCCCGAGGGTACGAAGGACGGCAGGACGAGACCGGGCAGGTGCTCACGGACGGTGCGTAGCTCGTCGACGGTCAGGTCCCAGTCGATGACGTCGGTCGCCGGTGCCCCGCTCATCCGACGCCGTTCCGGATGGCGGCGCCGCGCACGTCGATCCAGTCCTTCGACCCGGACGGCGGCGGTGACGGCACCTGCGCGATGAACGACTTTGCGCTCGCGACCTGGCCGTCGGAGACCTGCTGGCCACCGAGCTCGTGGACGGAGACACGGACGTGGTCGGGCTCCCCCGAGCCCGCGGCACCGATCACCTGCATGAAGCCGTTGACTGCGTTCGACGCGACGTCCTTGACGGCGTTCACGACGTTCGCCGCCAGGTGCGCGGCCTGGTTCCAGAGGTCACGTGCGATGCGTTCGGCTTCCGCGATCTGTGCCTTCACGGCGTCGACTGCCTTGGCGTGCGCATCGAGTGCGTCTGCTGCCTCGTCGAGCAGCTGCGCCTTCTTGCCGAGCTCCGTGCCCGACTCCTGGACTCGACGACGCACGGCGTCGGCGGCCTTCCCCGCCGACGACAGCCCGTCGGCCTGCGCCACGAGCGCGCTCGCTCGTGACCGCAGCCCGTCGGCGTCGTCGCGCAGCGCACGGGCCTTCGCCCGGAGCTGTGCCATCTCCCCGTACATGCTCTACCCCCAACGGAGGAGACGGCCGGCACCTGCAGCGCCGGCCGTCCCTGGTCCGGTCGTCCCGATCAGCGCCCGAGTCGCGATGCGAGCTGCTGGTCGACGTCGCCCAGCGTCTGCGCGGTCGTGCGGAGGAACTGCGCGAGGTCGTTGAGCCCGCCGATGGTGTTCTGCGCGCCGCTCGTGAAGCGGTTGTACGCCTCGTTGTAGGCACCGGAGGAACGGTCCGTCTGGAACCCGGCCTGGGTCAGCGACGCGATCTGTGCCTGCAGCTTCGACAGGGTCGCGTTGATCTCGTCACGCCCTGCGAGCAGACGGTCGGCGTTGCTGTTGAGCTCCTGGTAGGAGACGTTGATGTTGGCCACGTTGCACCCCTTCACGGTGGTCTGGATCGCCAGCCCCTCCGGCGACCGCGACAACGGTAACACCGGTCCGGAACAAATCACCCATGCGATGTCCACACCCCCGTTCGAGGGGGACGAACGGGTCCCCGATCAGGAGGACTCGGGGTCCCGAGCGACCTGCACGCGGGTGATCCGCCCGGAGTCGACCATGATGCCGCGCCCGACGGGGAAGTCGGTCCGGGTCACCCGCGGGAACGCCGTCCGGAAGAGCGTGAGCCCGTCGGTCTCCTCCGGTTGCAGGGCGATCCCGGCACGCGCGGTCTTCAGCTCGGCGAAGAGTTGCCACGCGTTCGGGGCCGTGACCGTGTCGGCCTCGGCGAGCACGAACACCCCGGCACGGCGGGCGGCCTTGATGAGCCGCGCGACCTGGCTCTCCGCGGGCAGCCCCTCGAAGTCACCGACGTTCTCGATCACGATCACCGGGTCCGGCCCGCTCGACGCACCGCTCTCGAGCGCGGTCGCGAGCTGCGAGGCGATGGCCTCGGCGTCCGTCGCGTCCTGCGCCGCCGACGCCCAGTCGGTGGCGTCGCGCAGCGTGGACCGCCTGCCGACGACCAGGTGCGCGGGTCGGTCCGGCCACGTCGCGCGCACGGACCGCAGGACGGTCCGCATGGTGGTCGAGCGTCCGGAGCCGAAGGGTCCCGTGACCACGAAGAGGCCGTCGGTCGGGATGCCCACCGGGCCGAGGGTGTCGTCCGCGAGGCCGATCGTCGGTCGCCCGGCCACGGCGACCGGCAGCGCGGCTCGATCGACGTCCTCGGGCAGTCGGCGGATCGGCGGGGCCTCCACGACCCCACGGCGCAGCAGGTCGGCGGCGAGCTCCTCGACCGCCGCCGCCTGCGCGACGAGGTCGGCGCTGCCACCGGGCACCGCCACCTGGACCTCGTGCTCGTCGACGAGTCCCCTGCCGGGCACGGCGTCCTCGAGCACGTCCGCCGGCACGTCGGCCGCGTGGTACTCCATCTCGGTCGCCAGGCGGAGCACGATGCGCTCGCCGATCGCGGCCTGCAGGTTCGACGGGAAGGCCGCGGTGCGGTCCGCACTCATCACCAGGTGCACGCCCAGCGCGCGCCCGGTCGCCGCGATCGCGACGAGCTGGTCGAAGACCGGCTGGGTGCCGAGGCGGAACTCGTACTCGTTGCGGAACGCCCCCATGCCGTCGACCAGGACGAGGATGCGCGGTTCGGCGATGCCGGTCACGTCGCGGTACTCGCTGAGGTTCGCGGCCCGGGCGGCCGCGAACCGCCCGGAGCGGTCGGCGACGGTCGACTCGAGGTCGGCCAGGAGGCGCGTGATCCGTTCGTCGTCCGGCCCGCTGATCACGGTGCCCACCGTCGGCAGCGCCTCGAGCATGCGCAGGCCACCACCGCCGAAGTCCAGTCCGGTGATCCGGACCGGGAACCGGTCCGCTGCGGCGGAGGCCGCCACCGCCACGGCGCGGAGCGCCGCGGACTTCCCGGCCCCGCCCGCGCCGAGCACGGCCACGTTGCCGGCCGCATCGAGGTCGAGACGGAACGGGGTCTGCCGCTGGGACTCGGGCAGGTCGACCGTCCCGATCACCAGTGCCGACCCGTCGGAGGCGGGCAGTGCCTCCAGGCCGACGGCATCGGGCAGCTGGTCCAGCCACGGCTTCCGCGGGACCTCGAGGCCCTGCCGGTCCGCCGCGCGGACGATCGTGGCGGCGAGCCGCTCGATGTCACGCGCCCGCGTCGAGTCGCGCGGTGCCCGCGGTGGACTCGGCCAGGTGCTGCCGGGGCCGAAGGGGAAGTCCTGCACGTCGACGTCCGGCTCGTGCACGACGTCGTCGGAACGACCACCGAGATAGGCGGTCTGGAAGTCCAGCACGCGTCCCGGGCCGATCTTGGCGGCCGCGCGACCGGGGGTGCCCGGGTCGAAGAAGGCGGCGTCGGCCACGCCGAGGACGTCCTCGCTGTCGACCGGGTCGGCGACGCGGAGGGCGATGCGGAGGTTCGTGTTCGCCCGGAGGGAGTCCTTGATGACCCCGCTCGGGCGCTGGGTCGCCATCACGAGGTGCAGTCCGAGGGACCGACCGCGCTGCGCGACGTCGATGACGCCGTCGATGAACTCCGGGATCTCGGTGGCGAGTGCGGCGAACTCGTCGATCACGATGACGAGCACGGGCGGTGCCGCCGGGTCACCGCGCTGCTCGAGCGTGACGAGGTCCTTCGCGCCACGGTCGTTGAGCAGGTGCTCGCGGTACCGGAGCTCGGCCCGCAGCGAGGTGAGGGCGCGGCGGACGAGGTGCGGGTTGAGGTCGGTGACGAGCCCGACGGTGTGCGGCAGGCCGACGCACTCGGCGAACGCCGCGCCACCCTTGTAGTCGACGAGCAGGAACGTGAGTCGATCCGGCGCGTACTCGGTCGCCATGCCCATGATCCACGTCTGCAGGAACTCGCTCTTGCCGGCGCCCGTGGTCCCGCCGACGAGCGCGTGCGGGCCGTGGGCGCGGAGGTCGAGGGCGAGCGGCTCGCTCGGTCCCTGACCGACGACGGCACGGACGCCGCCGCTCTCGCGCCCGGATCCCGGTGACCACGCGGCGGTCAGGCTGTCGTTCTTCGACCACCGTTGGACGATCGCGGACGGGTCACCGGCGACGTCGCCCTCGTACAGGTCGACGAACGCCACGCTGTGCGGCAGGTCGGTCTCGTCGAGGACCCGCGCGCCGGAGTCCTGGATCGGGGCGATCGCACGGGCGACGGTCGCTGCTTCGATGCTGTCCACACGGTCGAGCTCGTCGAGCACCACGGACTGCCCGGACCGGACGAAGCCGACGGTGGCAGACCCGCTCGTCCGGTCGAGCACGATGTGCGTCCGGCAGACGACGGGCAGTGCCTGCAGCGTGGGCGCGAGCCAGAGGACGTGGACGCCGAGGTCCGGGCCCTCCTCGGCCAGGGCGACGAGACGGGCACGGTCGGCGGGAGCCTCGGCGGTGACGAGCACGACGACGGCCGGCGTCGCGGGCAGGCGGTCGACGGACTCGCCGTGGTCCTCGTCGAGGGCGCGGGACTCGTCGATGCGCGACCGGACCTGCTCACCGCGGCCCGAGCCGGCTGCACGGCGGATCGCCACGAGTCCCTCGAGCTCGGCCAGCAGCGTCGAGGCGCCGGCGAAGTCGTGCACGAGCCCCGTGGACCGCAGTGGGCTGTAGGGCGAGTCGACGTGCGGGAGCCACTTCAGCCAGGACCACTGGTCGGTGGTGGTGCCACCGGCGAAGGCGGTGAGCACGAGGTCCGCCGGGCTGTGCAGCCCCGCGAGCTGCACCACGAGCGACCGTGCGACGTCGTCCGCCGCCAGCCCGGTGCCGGCGACACCGATCGCGCCGGCACGTTCGAACGTCTCCACCACGGGCACCGGCCCGACCGTGGCGTACTCGTCGGCGAGTGCTTCGGCGCGGTTCCAGTCGTCGACGCTGCCGGAGTTCCTGGAGGGCAGCGTGACGGTCGACCGCGACGGCTGCGTGCCGGCACCGAAGCGGACCTCGAGGAAGGTGGTGTGCTCGGGCTTCCGGGTCCACAGCAGCGCCGAGCGGTCACGCATCGCGGCCGTCACGACGGCCGGGGCCGGCGACTCGGCCGTCCGCGCCGCGATCTCCGTCGTGCGGGCCGCTGCCAGCCGCTCGCGCGAGTCGGCGAGCGACTCCTCGAACCGCTGGCGTTCGTCGCGGCGGCGCCGCCGGGCCTGGACACGCTGGTCGATCCACGTCCCGATCATGATGACCGGCGAGAGCGCGATGAAGATCAGCGTGTACGGCTGCTTCGTGACGAGGAACAGGACCGCGCCGAGGATGATCGGCGCGATGATCGCGATCATCGGCAGCCGGGGCTTCTCCCCCGGGACCGGGATCTCGGGCAGCGTGAACTGCTGGCCGCGGTGCGCTGGCTCGACGCGGGGCGAGCGGCTGAAGTCCACCTCGGGGACCGCGGACGCCGGGGTACCCGTGCCCGGCACGGACGGTGCGGCGGGCAGCGGTCGGATGCGCAGTGTGGTGTCACCGACCGAGACCGTCGTCTCCGGGTCGACGAACGCCCGCGCGACGAGCCGACCGTCGACCTCGACCCCGTTCGCGGAGTTCAGGTCGACGACCTCGACCGTGTCGCCGATCGTGACCGTGGCGTGACGACGGGAGACCAGGTCGTCCCCGGCGAGCCAGACCTGGGCCATCGCGTCGCGGCCGATCAGGTTCACCCCTTCGGACAGGGTGTACTCGTTGCCGGCATCCGGCCCGGAGACGACGTGCGCCACGGCGGCGGGGGCGTCCTCGACGTCGTCGCCGCGGCGGCGGTCGGTCGCGGCGACGACCTCGACCCGGCAGCCGGAACGGAGCGACGACTCGTGCACCGTCGCGGACGGGTTGAGCAGGCGTGGCTGCGGTCGGTCGGGGAACCACACGCGCAGCGTCAGCGGGACGCCGTCGGCCGCCGTCCGCCCACGGGACAGCCGGTCGGCGAGCGAACCGATGGTCGCCGTCACGTCCGCCGTCACCACGACGTCGCGGTCTGCTCGTGGCCCCGCGATGGTCACCTTGAGTTTCACACACCACCCCCGTGCCGACCATCGTACGGGTGCACGCCGACCTGGGGACCGCCGTCGGTCAGTCCGTGGAGTGGTCCTCCCGCGGCGTGCGGACCGGCTTCCGGAACGTCGCGCGCATGTGGTCGCTCGTCAGCACGTCGCCGATGCCGATCATCAGGAGCGAGAAGAGGATCTGCTCGATGACCATCCAGAACGGGTAGAGCCCGGGGACGGCAGCGACGACCAGGGTCACGACCGGGAAGATCCTGCTGAAGAGCCGGAGGCGCTGGTACGCCCAGTAGTAGCCGAGCTGCGCCCGCCACGCGAACACGTAGAGCGTCAGGGTGATGAGGAGCACCACGGTCGCCCGGAACCAGACGGCCCAGGCCACGGTCTCCCCCGCACGGGTGAGCAGCACGGCGACGACGATCGCCGCGAGTCCGACCGCGGTCTCGGCGACGAGCAACCAGCGGATCCACCGGAACGAACGGACCGTGTCCGGGTGGGCGAGCATGTCCTCGCGGATCACGTAGTCGGCCTGTCGCCCACCGGCGAGACGGTCCAGGTGCAGCCGGCACCAGAGACGGTCGGCGAGGACGGGGAGACGCACACGTCAATGGTGCCGCATCCGGGACGTGTCCGAGGTGCGGGCCGGTCCTCGTCGGTCGACGCGGGTCCCCTCAGTCGGCGGGGACGAGCAGTGCGACGCCGAGCACCTCGTCGGTCTCGTCGTCCACCAGGGCCGCGGAACGGGTGTCCGCCTGGAGCGACGAGCCGTCGGTGATGAGCGAGAAGCCCCCGGACGTGTGTTCGTCGACGGAGGCCGTCACGACGCCGGGGGCGTGCGCGAGGGTGCTGCGGTCGGGCATCGCGTCCGGCGACAGGACGAGTCGGACCGCGCGCGTGCCCGGCGGCGAGGACAGGTCGTCGATCCGGACCGCCACGGACGACTCGTCGATGCGCTCGATCCGGACGGTCGCGGCGATCCCGTCGACCAGGGGCACCACGGTGCCGGAGACGGGCAGGACCCGGCCGACCCAGTCCTCGACGCTGCGCGGGACGTCCGGTCGTCGGTCGGCACCGGGGATCGGAGCGCCGAGGGCGTTCGACACCCCGAGCGGTCCGGCTCCCTCCGGTGCCGTCGACGCTCGGTCGGTGGCACGTGCGGTCCGCACGACGTCGTCGTCACCGGTGACGAGCCAGGCGGCACCGAGCCCGGACACGACGACGGCGAGCGCCAGCAGGCCCGCCAGGGGGCCTCGCCGTGCTCGCCGTGCCACGTCGTCGTCCGACCGCTACGTGCGCTTGCGGCGCTCGCGCACCCGCATGTTGACGTTGATCGGCGTCCCCTCGAAGCCCCACACCTCGCGCAGACGACGCGTGATGAAGCGGCGGTACTGCGGGTCGAGGAACGCCGAGGTGAAGAGCACGAACGTCGGCGGCTGGCTCGACGCCTGCGTCCCGAACAGGATGCGGGGCTGCTTGCCGCCGCGGACCGGGTGCGGGTGCTCCTGCACGAGCTCGGCGATGAAGGCGTTGACCTTGCCTGTCGGGATGCGGGTGTCCCACGACTCGAGTGCGGTCTCGAGCGCCGGGACGAGCTTCTCGAGGTGGCGACCCGTCCGGGCGGAGATGTTCACGCGCGGCGCCCAGGCCACGTGCGCCAGGTCCTGCTCGATCTCGCGCTCGAGGTAGCGACGCCGGTCGTCGTCGAGCAGGTCCCACTTGTTGTAGGCCAGGACGAGTGCCCGACCGGATTCGAGGACCAGGTCGATGATGCGCAGGTCCTGCGTCGAGATCGGCTCGGTCACGTCGAGCACGACGACGGCGACCTCGGCCTTCTCGAGCGCCGCGGTCGTGCGGAGCGACGCGTAGAAGTCCGCGCCCTGCTGCAGGTGCACGCGCTTCCGGATACCGGCGGTGTCGACGAAGCGCCAGACGCGCCCGCCGAGCTCGATCTGCTCGTCCACCGGGTCGCGCGTAGTGCCCGCGAGGTCGTTGACGACGACGCGCTCCTCGCCCGCCGCCTTGTTCAGCAGCGAGCTCTTGCCGACGTTCGGGCGCCCGAGGATCGCGACGCGACGGGGGCCGCCGACCTCCTGCTTGGCGACGGCCGACGTGTCGGGGAGCGTCGTGATGATGAGGTCCATCAGGTCCGCGACACCGCGACCGTGCAGCGCCGAGACGGGGTGCGGCTCGCCGAGCCCGAGGTTCCAGAGCTCGAAGGCGTCGAGGTCACGGCGGTCGTCGTCGGCCTTGTTCGCCACGACGATGACCGGACGGTCGGTCCCGCGGAGCATCTTCACGACGTGCTCGTCGGTGGCGGTGATGCCGACCGTGACGTCGACGACGAAGAGCACGGCGTCGGCCAGGTCGACGGCGACCTCGGCCTGGGCGGCGACCGAGGCGTTGATGCCGCGGGCGTCGGGCTCCCACCCGCCGGTGTCGACGAGCGTGAAGCGCTTGTCGTTCCACTCGGCCTTGTAGCTCACGCGGTCGCGGGTGACGCCGGGGACGTCCTGCACGACGGCCTCGCGTCGACCGATGATGCGGTTGACGAGCGCCGACTTGCCGACGTTCGGCCGCCCGACGATCGCGAGCACCGGGTACGCGGGCAGGTAGTGGACGCCGTCCTCGCCGAGTTCGCCGGCGTCGAGGAGCGCGACGTCCTCGTCGTCGAGCTCGTACTCGTCGAGCCCGACGCGGAGCGCGTTCGCACGCTGGTCCGCCTCGGCGTCGTCGAGTCCGGCGAGCCGTTCACCGAGCGCGTCGTCGTACTCCGGGAAGTCGTCGTTGTCGTGGCTGTCCTGCTGGGCCATGGTGGGTTTCCTCGTGTGCGACCGGAGCCGCGGTGTCGGTGGCCGGTGCCGGCCGGGCCGGTTCCCCGGCCGTGGTGACCGGGCAGCCCGGTCGTGGTGACCGGGCGGCGCCCGGTCGTGCGTCAGTGCGTGGCCGCTCGGGCCAGGTCGACGACCGCCTGGACGGTCTGGTCGAAGTCGAGGTCGGTGGAATCGAGCGTCGTGACGCCGTCGGCGGCGTTCATGAAGTCGACGACCTTCGCGTCCGCCGCGTCTCGACGGGCGAGTGCGGCGGAGGTCTCGGCGGCTGACTGCGTGGTGACCTCTGCCGAGCGCCGAGCCATCCTAACCGACTCGTCGGCGGTCAGCAGGATGCGGACCTCGGCATCGGGTGCGACGACCGTGGTGATGTCGCGCCCCTCGGTGATGATGCCCTGCGCGTCGGCCTTCCGCATGACCTGTCGGAAGAGCTGCACGAGCTTCTCGCGGACCTCGGGCAGCTTCGCGATGTGCGCGACCGCTGCGGTGACCTCCGGCGTGCGGATCGCGTCGGTCACGTCGGTGTCGCCGACGCGCACGAAGTACTCGTCGGGGTCGGTGCCGATCGCGTAGTCGAAGGTGTCCCAGCTCGCCACGACGGCCGCGGGGTCGTCGAGGTCGACGCCCTGCTGCAGTGCGTGCCACGCCAGGGCGCGGTAGGCGGCACCGGTGTCCTGGTACCCGAAGCCCAGCGCACGGGCCGCGGCGCGCGAGACGCTCGACTTGCCGCTGCCCGCGGGACCGTCGACCGCGATGACGGTCTTCGCCACGAAGGCGCCCTGCGGCAGACCGGACGGGACCGGGGCGCTGGTCGAACCCGGCTCGCCGCCGGGGGTGCCCAGGCCGCCGGCCGGCCCGCCGAGCGCGCCGCCGTCGGCTCCGCCGGCCGCTCCGTCGCCCGGCGGCGTCGGGGTGGGCAGGCCGGCGTCGGGGCCCTCGGGTCCCCCCGTGACGCCGGACTCGTCCAGGGTGACGTGCGTGTCGTCGTTCATGCCCATGCTGCTGCGATCCTCCATCCGCGCCCCTCGAGTTCCTCGACGAGTCGCTGTTCCTGCTCGGGCACGACCGACACCTCGACGATGCCGATCGGTGCGCCCGGTGAGTGCTCGAGGCGCATGTCCTCGAGGTTGATGCCGATCTCCCCGATGAACTGCAGGAGTGCGGCGATCTGCCCCGGGGTGTCGTCGACGAGGACGACCACCTGGGCGAAGCGCTTGGTCGTACCGTGCTTGCCGGGGAGCCGCTCGACCCCGCGGTTGCCGGCGGCGATGGTCTCGGCGATCGTCCGGGGGGACCCCTGGCCGTCCGGGTCGTCGAGCGCGCGGAGGACCCGGTCGAGGTCGTCACGCAGGTCCGTCAGCACCGGCCGGATGTTCGCGGCGTTCGCCCCGATGATCTGCACCCACAGGCCGGGGTCGCTGGCGGCGATCCGCGTGACGTCGCGGACACCGCCGCCCGCCAGGTCGAGCGACCCGTCGGGGGCTTCCTGCAGCCGCGCGGCCATCAGGGTCGAGACGAGCTGCGGCGCGTGCGAGACGTACGCGACGGCGAGGTCGTGGGAGTCCGGCTCCATCGGGACGACCGTCGCTCCGACGTCGAGGGCGAGGTCCTCGACCACCGCGGCACGCTGGTAGGAGATGGCGTCGTGGCCGGCGATCACCCACGGGCGTCCGACGAACAGGTCGGCCCGCGCCGCCGTCGGTCCGCTGCGCTCCCGGCCCGCCATCGGGTGCGACCCGATGTACCGGCTGACGTCGGCGCCCGATGCCCGCAGGCGTTCGAGCGGCCCGGTCTTCACGCTCGCGACGTCGGTCACGACCGCGCGCGGGAACGCGACGAGCTCACGCTCGACCACCGCGGCCACCACGTCCGGCGGGACCGCGACCACGATGAGCTCCGGCGCGTCGCCGTCGGCTGGTCGACGACCCGCGCCGTAGTCGACGGCGAGCGCCAGCGCGGCCGGTGAGACGTCGTCGAGCACGACGTCGACGCCCTTCTCGCGCAGGGCGAGCCCGATCGAGGCGCCGAGCAGCCCGGCGCCGACGACCCGGACGGGTCCGCGCAGCCGCCGGTCGATGTCCGGTTCGGCGAGCGGGGCGGGGGCGTCGGTCACGGGCCTCAGCCTACCGAGCGTCAGTCGGCAGCCTCCTCGTCGGCGTCGCCCGGTGCAGCACCCTTCGCGTCGCGGGCGATGCGGAGGAGCGCCCCGAGCTCGACCGTGGACAGCTCGCGCACCCTGCCGATCGGCAGCGATCCGAGCTGCAGCGGGCCGAACGACCGGCGCACGAGCTCGAGCACCGGGTGGTCGACCGCGTCGAGCATGCGTCGCACGATCCGGTTGCGCCCCGAGTGCAGGCTGATCTCGACCAGGGACTCACCGCGAGCGGACTCCAGCAGCCGGACCTTGTCCGCGGCGATCGGTCCGTCCTCGAGTTCCACCCCGTCGAGCAGCCGCTGCACCGTCGCCGGGTTCACGTTGCCCGCGACCTTGGCGATGTAGGTCTTCGTCACGCCGAACGACGGGTGGGCCAGCACGTGTGCCAGGTCGCCGTCGTTCGTCAGCAGGAGCAGCCCGGACGTCTCGGTGTCGAGCCGACCGACGTTGAACAGGCGCTCCTCGTACCGGTCGACGAACTCCGACAGGTCGCGTCGACCGCGCTCGTCCTGCAGGCTCGACACGATCCCGACCGGCTTGTTGAGCAGCACGTACCGCCGGGAGCTGTCGACCTGCACCGGCACGCCGTCCACCGCGATCGCGTCCGTCTCGGGGTCGACGCGGCGTCCGAGGGCGTCGACGACCTCACCGTTGACGGTGACGCGACCCTCGACGATCAGGTTCTCCGCGACCCTCCGGGACGCGATGCCCGCAGCGGCGATCACCTTCTGCAGACGCTCGCCGTCGGCCTGGAGGCTCGGGGCACCCCCGGCGGACGACCCCGCCTCGGTCGCGTCCCAGTCGGGGATGATCGGACGTTCGGGCGTGCCCTCCACCGGGACGCCGTGCTCGTCACGAGCGCCCTCCGGGCGCGGCGTCGTCCCGCGCTCCGCGCTGCTCGGCACGCGTCCCCGCGCGCCCGCGCCCGGCCGGTCACCGTTGCGTGCGGTGGTCGTGCCGCCGACGTAGCGACGGCCGTTGTGCCAGACGGTGCTCGGTCGGCCGTCGGGGGTTCGGCGGTCCTCGCGCGCTGGGTCACGGCGGTCGTCACGGCGGTCGTCCCGGCGGTCGGCGCTGCGGTCCGGTCGGCTACCGGCGTCGCGACGGTCTGCGCCGCGGCGGTCGTCCTCGCGCCCGCGGTACCCACCACGCTCGCCACCGGGACGTTCATCGCGGCCGCGGTACCCACCGCGCTCGCCACCGGACCGGTCGTCACGGCCGCGGTACCCACCGCGCTCGCCACCGGACCGGTCGTCACGGCCGCGGTACCCGCCGGAGCGGTCGTCTTCGCGACGGACGAACCCGCCGCGGTCGTTGCTGCGCTGGTCGGTGTCGCGGCTCACGAACCGTCCGCGGTCACCACCGGATCGCTCGTCCCTGCCGCGGTACCCGCCACGGTCAGCACCGGAACGGTCGTCGCGCCCGCGGTACCCACCACGCTCACCACCCGAACGGTCATCGCGCCCGCGGTAGCCGCCCTGGTCCGAGCCGCCGCGGTACCCACCACGCTCGCCACCCTGCCGGTCGTCACGCCCGCGGTAGCCGCCCTGGTCCGAGCCGCCGCGGTACCCACCACGCTCGCCACCCGAACGGTCGTCACGCCCGCGGTACCCACCCTGGTCCGAGCCGCCGCGGTACCCACCACGCTCGCCACCCGAACGGTCGTCACGACCGCGGTACCCGCCACGGTCACCACCGGCCCGGTCGTCACGCCCGCGGTGGCCGCCGCGGTCGCCACCCGTCGGACGCTCCTCGCGTCCGCGGTACCCGCCACGGTCCTCACCGGACCGGCCGTCCGCACGGCCGGGACCAGCGGCACGGTCGCGCCCCGCGCCTCCAGACCGGTCCGAGCCGGAGCGGCCGGAACCGCGACCGTACCCGCCGGAGCGTCCGTCGGATCCCCCTCGGGACCCACCTCGTCGTTCGTCCTCAAACGCGGCCATCGGGGATCCCTTCGTTGTGCCCGAAACCGTCCGCGCCGTCCTCCAGCAGAGGCGAGATCAGCGGCAGTTCGTCGAGCGAGTTGATGCCGAGCTGCTGGAGCAGCAGGTCGGACGTGACGTAGTTGACGGCCCCGGTCTCGGCGTCGGTGAACGACTCCTCGATGAGCCCCCGGGCGACGAGCGTGCGGACGACACCGTCGACGTTCACCGCTCGGATCGAGGCGATCTGCGACCGCGTGATCGGCTGCTTGTAGGCGACGACCGCGAGGGTCTCGAGCGCGGCCTGCGACAGTCGTGCCGGCCGCTCGGCCTCGACGAACTGCTCGACGACGTCGTCGAGCTCGCGCCGCACGTAGAAGCGCCAGCCGCCGCCGACCTCACGGAGCTCGAAGCCGCGACGGACGGTGCCGTCGACACCGTCGAAGTCGGCGACGAGCCGCTCGATCGCCTGTCGGACGGCGGGCACCGGCGCGCCCACCGCGGCACCGAGCGACACGAGCGACTGGGGCTCGTCGGCGATCATCAGGATGGCCTCGAGCTGCCGGTCGACCGGCAGGTCCGGGTGCGGGGTGTGCTGGGCGTGCAGTTCCTGCTCGACCGCGCGGGCCTCGGCGACCTCGTCCGTTCCCCCGGGCTCGGCACTCGACGCGGCGGCACGTGTGTCATCCGTCATAGTCGGCTCCCAGGTTCGCGAGGCTCTCGTCGGACCAGTCCTCGGCGGTCCAGCGGAGTGTCAGCTCCCCCAGCGGTTGGAACTGCTCGAACGAGATCGACGCGTTCCGGTACAGCTCCAGGATCGCCAGGAAGCGAGCCACAACGATACCCGTCTCCGAGACGCCGGCCACCAGCTCACGGAACGACACGTCCTCGTCGCCGCGGGTCCGGAGGATCGACACGACGATCGCGGCCTGCTCCCGGATGCTCACGAGCGGGGCGTGCAGGTGGTCCAACCCCACGGTCGGGATCTCCCGCGGTGCGAAGGCCAGCGTCGCGATCGCGGCGAAGTCCTGCACCGACAGCGTCCAGACGAGCTCCGGCGTGCGGGCGCGGAACCGTTCCTCGAGGCGGACCTTGCGGACGTGCCGGCGGGACTCCTGCTGCCACCGTGCCCCGAACCACTCCGCGGCCTGCTTGAACGCCCGGTACTGCAGGAGACGTGCGAAGAGCAGGTCGCGGGCCTCCAGCAACGCCACGTCCTCGGCGTCGACGAGCTCACCCTGCGGGAGCAGCCCGGCGATCTTCAGGTCGAGCAGGGTGGCCGCGACCACGAGGAACTCACTGGCCTCGTCGAGCTCGTCGGCGGACTCGGCCTGGCGGACGTACTGGATGAACTCGCCGGTGACGGCGCCGAGGGAGACCTCGGTGATGTCGAGCTCGTGCTTCGTGATCAGCGAGAGCAGCAGGTCGAAGGGGCCGTCGAAGTTGCGCAGTCGGACCCGGAACCCCGGGGCGGTCGTGGTGCCCGCGGGCGCGCCGTCGACGGCGCCGTCGACGGCGCTGCGGTCGGCCGGCGTCGTCGGGTCGGCCGATGACCTCGGTGGGTCAGGCGACGGCGCCACGCTCGACGAGCTCCCTGGCGAGCGCCCGGTACGCGTGCGCCGCGGCGTGCTCCGGCGCCGTCTGCGTGATCGGTCGCGCCGAGACCGTCGCGTCCGGGAACTTCACCGTCCGGCTGATGACCGTGTCGAGCACGTGGTCGTCGAAGGTCTCCACCACGCGCTCCATGACCTCGCGCGAGTGCAGCGTCCGCGAGTCGTACATGGTCGCGAGGATGCCGTCGAGCCGCAGCGCCGGGTTGAGCCGGTCACGCACCTTGTCGATCGTCTCGATGAGCAGCGCCACGCCACGCAGCGCGAAGAACTCGCACTCGAGCGGGATGAGCACACCGTGTGCTGCCGTCAGGGCGTTGACCGTCAGCAGGCCGAGGGACGGCTGGCAGTCGACCAGGATCAGGTCGTAGTCGTTCGACACCTTGCGGAGGACGCTCGCCAGGATCTGCTCGCGGGCGACCTCGTTGACGAGGTGGACCTCGGCGGCGGACAGGTCGATGTTCGCGGGGATCACGTCGAGCATCGGCACGTTCGTCTGGCGGATGACCTCGCGCGGGTCCTTCACGGAACCCATCAGCAGGTCGTAGACCGTGGGCACGTCGTGGGTGCGGACCCCGAGGCCGGCGGACAGGGCGCCCTGCGGGTCGAAGTCGACGGCGAGGACCCTGCGGCCGTACTCGGCGAGCGCGGCGCCGAGGTTGATCGACGTCGTGGTCTTGCCGACGCCGCCCTTCTGGTTGCAGAGCGCGATGATGCGAGCCGGGCCGTGGCCGTCGAGCGGCGCGGGCACCGGGAACTGCCGGACGGGCCGACCGGTGGGGCCGACCGGGGTCTGCTCGGAGCCGGGGGTGGTCGTCGGGTTCGTGCTCACCCCGTCATCGTACCGGCGTGGCGCGAGCGGCCCCCGTCGCACCGCCGCACGGGCCGCAGCGGGCGGGACGGCGCCGGGCCGTGCCTCCCGGCCGCACGGTCGGTCCTGCGTCAGGCGGGTCGCAGCGCCACGCGCATGCTGTCCACCCGGTCCGCGATCACGGCGTCCGCCGTCCACCGCTGCTGCAGCCGGCCGACGAGCGCCTGGACGGCAGCCTGGTCGAGCCCCGGGTGCAGCGCCAGCCCGACCGTCAGCTCGGCACCGGCGAAGCGTCCGAGCGGGTCGCCCGGCGACAGCTCGACGCGTGCGACGGCGGACTCGTCGACGACGGAGGCGGCGAAGGCCTGCCCGACCTCGGCGTCCTCGAAGCACGGCGTCCACGGCAGGTCCTGCCCGATCGCCCACACGGCGGGTCGACGGAGCACGAACTCGGTCGGCGCGGTCGGGTCCAGCACGACGAGCTGCGTCTCCTCGCTCGCCGCAGCCATCGCCACCCGGCGTGCGTCCGCGGGGACCGGTCGGGCGGCGGCGTCCCAGGACCGCATCGCCTCGGCGGACGTGAACGCCGGCATGACGCTGCGCCCGTCCGGGCCGGCGACGGTGACGATCGACAGCTCCTGGGTCTTGTCGACGAGCTTCCCGTCGGGAGTGTGCCCGACGTCACCGGCCTCGGCCACGAGCGGGATGAGCAGTCGTGCGCCACGCAGGGCCTCGACGACCTCGCGCTGCGACCCGCCCTGCTGCAGGGCGGTGATCGCGGCGACGAGCGCCGGGTCCGCCAGGCCGTCGTCGTCGGCGTAGACGTCGTCGTGGGCGTCGAAGGTCCGTCCCGCCCACGGGTTCCCCGCCGAGTCCGCGGCACCGCCCGGGGTGTGGGCGTCGTCGTGCGCCCCCGACGCCGGTGCCTCGGGCCCGGTGCCGCGACCGTTCGAGATGCCCGCCACGGTGCCTACTCCGAGGCGATGTCGAGGGCGGCCGGCAGCGTGAAGGCGCCGGAGTACAGCGCCTTGCCGATGATGGCGCCCTCGAGACCGTGCGGCACCAGCTCGCGCAGCGCTCGGAGGTCCTCGAGCGTCGAGATGCCGCCCGAGGCCACCACGGGCTGGTCGGTGCGGTCGCAGACCTCGCGCAGGAGCTCGACGTTCGGCCCCTGCAGCGTGCCGTCCTTCGTGACGTCGGTCACCACGTAGCGGGCGCACCCGGCGGCCTCGAGCCGGTCGAGCACCTCCCACAGGTCCCCGGCGTCCTCGGTCCAGCCGCGGCTCGCCAGCGTCGTGCCACGGACGTCGAGGCCGACGGCGATCTGCTCGCCGTACTCGCCGATGACGCGCGCAGCCCACTCGGGCTTCTCGAGCGCCGCGGTGCCGAGGTTGACGCGCGCAGCACCGGTCGCGAGCGCCGCCTCGAGCGAGGCGTCGTCGCGGATCCCGCCGGAGAGCTCGACCGAGACGCCCTCGACCTCGCGGATGGCCTTCGCGATGACGGCACGGTTGTCACCGCGCCCGAACGCCGCGTCGAGGTCGACGAGGTGGATCCACTCCGCACCCTGGTCGCGCCAGGTGCGGGCCGCGGCGACGGGGTCGCCGTACGAGGTCTCGCTGCCGGCCTCGCCCTGCGTGAGGCGGACGGCCTGGCCGTCGACGACGTCGACGGCGGGCAGCAGGACGAGGGGCGGGGTCGAGGTGAGGTCGGTCATGGTCCTGTCGGTTCTCGGTGAGGTGTGGTGCGGCCGCCCCGGTGGATGCCACGGCCGGGAGGCGCGGCTCGCGTCCGTCGGGCGGTCGTGCGCCCGGTGGACGGCCGGGTCAGAGCGAGTCGACCCAGTTGCGGAGCAGCCGGATGCCCGGCTCCCCCGACTTCTCCGGGTGGAACTGCGTGGCCGTCAGTGGGCCGTTCTCCACGGCGGCGACGAACCGCTGCCCGTGCTCGGCCCAGGTCAGGCGCGGCGCACGGAACGGGCCGTAGGCGTCGAGCGGGAAGTCCGTCACGCCGTACGAGTGGACGAAGTAGAACCGTTCGTCGTGCAGGCCGTCGAAGAGCACGGAGTCCTCGGGGGCCTCGACCGTGTTCCAGCCCATGTGCGGCAGGACCTCGGCACGGATCTCCTCGACCGTGCCCGGCCACTGGCCGAGCCCCTCGACGTCCGCACCGCGCTCGACCCCGCGGGCGAACATGACCTGCATGCCGACGCAGATGCCGAGCACCGGTCGCCCGCCGGCCAGACGGTGGTCGACGATCTCGCCGCCGCGGACGCCCTCGAGCTGGTCGACGACGGCGGCGAACGCGCCGACACCCGGCACGAGCAGACCGTCGGCGCGGAGCGCGGCCTGCTTGTCGGCGGTCAGGGTGACGTCGGCGCCGGCGCGCTCGAGCGCCTTGGCCGCCGAGTGGACGTTGCCCGATCCGTAGTCGAGGACGACGACGTTCGGCTTCGCGGTCACAGCTTCCCCTTCGTGGACGGGATGCCGTCGACCCGCGGATCGAGCTCGACGGCGCGGCGCAGCGCGCGGGCGAAGGCCTTGAACTCGGCCTCGGCGATGTGGTGCGGGTCACGGCCACCGAGCACACGGACGTGCACCGTGATACCGGCGTTGAACGTGATCGCCTCGAACACGTGGCGCACCATCGAACCCGTGAAGTGCCCGCCGATGCGGTGGAACTCGAACCCCTCGGGCTCACCGGAGTGCACGAGGAAGGGACGACCGGAGACGTCCACCACGGCCTGTGCCAGGGCTTCGTCGAGCGGGACGAGCGCGTCGCCGTAGCGGCCGATGCCGGCACGGTCGCCGAGGGCCTGCTTCAGGGCCTGCCCGAGCACGATGCCCGTGTCCTCGACCGTGTGGTGCACGTCGATGTCGGTGTCGCCCGTCGAGCGCACGCGGAGGTCGATGAGCGAGTGCTTGCTGAACGCCGTCAGCATGTGGTCGAAGAAGGGCACGCTCGTCGAGACGTCGGACGAACCGGTGCCGTCCAGGTCGAGCGAGAGCTCGATGCTCGACTCGCTCGTGCTCCGGCTGATCGAGGCGGTGCGGGCGGTCATGCGTCAACCCTAACCGGCGGCTGGACGGCGGCCACGCGGCGCATGGCCTCGAGGAACGCGGTGGTCTCCTCCTCCGTCCCCGCACTCACGCGCAGGTGGTTCGGGATGCCGAGGTCGCGCACGATGACGTCCTGGTCGAGCAGGGCCTCGAACGCCGCACTCGGGTCGGCGACCCCGCCGAACAGGACGAAGTTCGACCAGGTCTCGTACGTGCGGTACCCCATCGCCCGCAGCTCCGTGACCATCCGGTCACGCTGCTGCTTGATGTCGTCGACCATCGCCAGCATCGCCGGGGCGTGCCGGAGCGCGGCCACCGCCGCCGCCTGCGTCAGCGCGGACAGGTGGTAGGGCAGCCGCACCAGGCGGAGCGCGTCGACCACGGCGGGGTCGGCCGCCAGGTACCCCACACGGGCTCCGGCGAAGGCGAAGGCCTTGCTCATCGTGCGGGCGACCACGAGCCGCGGACGGCCGGGCAGCAGCGTGACGGCGCTCGGGGCGTCCGAGGGCATGAACTCGGCGTAGGCCTCGTCCACCATCACGATGCCGTCCGTTGCGTCGTAGGCCGCGCGGATCGTCTCGATGTCGAGCGGGGTGCCCGTCGGGTTGTTCGGGCCGCACAGGAACACGATGTCGGGTCGGTGCTCCCGGATGGCCGCGACGACCGTCTCCGGCGCGATGCGGAACTCGTCGTCGCGCTGCGCGGGGATCCAGCGCGTGCCGGTGCCGGACGCGAGGATCGAGTGCATCGAGTACGTGGGCGGGAACCCGAGCACCGACCGGCCCGGGCCACCGAACGCCTGCAGGAGCTGCTGCAGGACCTCGTTCGACCCGTTCGCCGCCCACAGGTGCGCAGGGGTGAGCTGCTGCCCGGCGGAGAGTCCACCGTTCAGGTAGCCCGCGAGGGACTCGCGGAGCTCGGTGAACTCGCGGTCGGGGTAGCGGTTCACGGTCGTCAGGGCCTGCCGGATCGAGGCGACGATGTCCTCAGCGACGGCCTCCGGTACGGGATGCGTGTTCTCGTTGACGTTGAGCTGGACGCGCACGTGCTTCTGCGGAGCCCCGTACGGGCTCTGCCCACGGAGGTCGTCACGGATCGGGAGGTCTTCGAGCGTGGTGTCCACCGACCCATCGTAGGCCGGGACCCCCGAACGGCGACCGGCCGTCCGGACGGTGGTCAGGCGAGCGCCGACCGGACGGTGGTCAGGCGAGCGCCGACCGGATCAGTTGCCCGCGGTGTACTTGACCGGGATCGCGATCTGCTCGCCGGCCTGCAGCGTCGAACCGTCGAGGGCGTTGAGGCTCACGACGTCCTGCACGAAGTCGCGGGGGTCGGCCTGCGGCGCGGTCTCCTCTGCCAGCTGCCACAGGGTCTCACCCGGCTGCACGGTGACCGTCTCGAAGTGCACGGGAGCACCGGCACGCGACGAGTCGCCGGCAGAGGCCTGTCCACCGTTCAGCACGGAGAGGGCGACGACGAGGAAGACCGGGAGGGCCGCGACGGTCGTCAGGACGATGCGGCCGCGGCGCGTGATGCGCAGGCGGGTACGGACGGCGGGCGTCGCAGTGCGCTGGTCAGCGATGGCGATGGTGCTCATGTCGTTCTTGCCTTCCCGTTCGGAGGAACCGAAGTCGTGTACCGAACATAGTTTCGAATGCGACCTCGCACAAGTCCCAGGAAGAGATCTGTGCGGGATTTTCTGCCGACACGCTCGAACAGGTGTTTGTCCGGCCCGGAGCAGTCGGATACTGTTTCGATCGACTGGGACGAGTCAAGCGGGGACCACTGACATTCCTGCCCGACCGCCCGGCACCGACGAAGGGCGAGACGACGTGGCGGACGAACTGCGGGTCCAGAAGCCGTTGACGGCGAAGCAGCAGGCGATCCTCGACGCGATCCGCGCGTCGATCGCCAGCCGGGGCTACCCGCCGAGCATGCGGGAGATCGGCGACGCCGCCGGCCTCTCCTCGCTCTCGAGCGTCTCCCACCAGCTCGGCCAGCTCGAGCTCGGCGGCTGGATCCGTCGTGACCCGAACCGTCCGCGCGCGCTCGAGGTCCTGGTCGACGAACCGACCCCCGACGTCGAGACGCCCGACGTCGACGCCACGACCCTGGTCCCGCTCGTCGGTCGGATCGCCGCCGGTGTGCCGATCACGGCCGAGCAGCACGTCGACGAGATCGTCCCACTCCCCCGGCAGCTGGTCGGCACGGGTGACCTCTTCATGCTCAAGGTCGTCGGCGAGTCGATGATCGACGCAGCGATCTGCGACGGCGACTGGGTGGTCGTCCGGTCGCAGCAGACCGCGGACAACGGGGACATCGTCGCCGCGATGCTCGACGAGGAAGCGACCGTCAAGGTCTTCCGCCAGCGCGACGGCCACACGTGGCTGCTCCCGCGCAACTCCGCGTTCGAACCGATCCTCGGCGACGCGGCCACCGTCCTCGGCAAGGTCGTCGCGGTCTTGCGCTCGATCTGACGCCGGAACAACGCTGCTCCGCGTTGTGCGAAGTCACGCCGCACCGTCCGACGGCGCGACGTGGGCAGGCGACCGCACCGTACCGCCGAGGGGCCGGACCGGCACGCCGGAGCCGACCCGTGCCTCCCGGCCGGTGGTGTGGCGCGACCGCCTGCGGGACTACGCCGTCGCGACCGGCGTGACCACGTACGGGTCGAGCTCCGCGACCTGGCGCTGGAAGACGCGCACCCGCAGGCGGGTGCCGTCCTCGACGTAGTCGGTCGTCTCGACTGCTCCCGCGTCGTGCAGTGACGACACCAGGTCGCCACGGTCGTACGGGATCACCACCGTCAACTCGACGTCCGGTTCTGGCAGCCGTGCCTCGATCGCGGCGAGGAGCTCGGGCACGCCCTCGCCCGTGCGGGCGGAGACGAACACCGCGTCCGGCACGAGTCCGACCAGCACGAGTCGCTGCGCCTCGTCGATGAGGTCCGCCTTGTTGAACGCGACGACCTCGGGGATGTCCCGCGCTCCGACGTCACCCATGACGTCGCGGACCGTCGCGAGCTGCGCGGAGGGGTCTGGGTGCGACCCGTCGACCACGTGCACGATGACGTCGGCCTCGCCGACCTCCTCGAGCGTGGAGCGGAAGGCCTCGACCAGCTGGTGCGGCAGGTTCCGCACGAAGCCCACCGTGTCGACGAACGTGAACTCGCGGCCGGCGCTGCTCTCGGTCCGGCGCACCGTGGCGTCGAGGGTTGCGAACAGCTGGTTCTGCACCAGGACGCCCGCGCTCGTCAGGCGGTTCAGGAGCGAGGACTTGCCGGCGTTGGTGTACCCGGCGATCGCGACGCTCGGCACCTCGTTGCGGTGCCGGTCGGCGCGCTTGGCCTCCCGAGCCGGTCGGAAGCCCGCGATCTGACGGCGGAGCTTCGACATGCGCGTGTTGATGCGCCGGCGGTCGAGCTCGATCTTCGTCTCACCCGGACCACGGGACCCCATGCCGGCACCGCCGGAGACCTGACCACCGGCCTGGCGGGACATCGACTCACCCCAGCCGCGCAGACGCGGCAGCAGGTACTGCAGCTGGGCCAGCTCGACCTGGGCCTTGCCCTCGCGCGTGGTGGCGTGCTGGCTGAAGATGTCGAGGATCACGGCGGTCCGGTCGATCACCTTCACCTTCACGACGTCCTCGAGCGCTCGGCGCTGGGAGGGGGCGAGCTCCGTGTCCGCGACGACCGTGTCGGCGCCGGTCGCCTTGACGACCATGGCGAGCTCCTCGGCCTTGCCCTTGCCGAGGTAGGTCGCCGGGTCGGGGTTGGGCCGGCGCTGCAGGAGCCCGTCGAGGACCACGGCACCGGCGGTCTCGGCCAGGGCGGCGAGCTCGCGGAGGGAGTTCTCGGCGTCCTGGGCGTCGCCCTGGGGGTACACGCCGATCAGCACGACCCGCTCGAGCCGGAGCTGCCGGTACTCGACCTCGGTGACGTCCTCGAGCTCGGTGGAGAGCCCGGTGACGCGCCGCAGGGCGGCGCGGTCCTCGCGCTCGTACTGGTCGCCGTCGCCGGACCAGCCGTGCTCGTCGACCGATCGTGTCTGGATGGCCTGGGCCGGAGCGAAGATCGCCGACGTGGCCCGGGTCTCGGCATTGCGGAGGACGCGTTCCACGACACCCTCGGCGCTGTCGTCGGATCGTCCGTCGTTCATGGTGGTTTCCGTCATCTTCTCCACAGGGTACCGCCGCCACGCCCGGGACACACGGGCTCGCCGGTACGGTTCTTCCATGGCGAACGAGCACTACTTCTCCGCGAACCCCTCGTCGGAGGCCCGTGAGCGACAGGTGCACGTCACGCTCGCCGGACGGTCGCTCACGCTGTCCACCGCCGCGGGCGTGTTCAGCCCGGACGGTGTCGACCGCGGCACCAGGGTGCTGCTCGGCTCCGTGCCGCCGCCCGCGCCCGAGGGCGACCTGCTCGACATCGGCTGCGGGTGGGGGCCGATCGCGATCACGATGGCGCTCGAGTCGCCGGACGCCCAGGTCTGGGGCGTGGACGTCAACGAGCGGGTCCTCGGTCTCGCGCAGCGCAACGCCGTCGCAGCCGGGGTGTCGAACGTCACCGTCGGGCTGCCGGACGAGCTCCCGGCGGACCTGCGCTTCCGCACGATCTGGTCCAACCCGCCGATCCGGGTGGGCAAGGACGAACTGCACGCCATCCTGCTGACGTGGCTGCCCCGGCTCGAGGTCGGCGGGGACGCCTGGCTGGTGGTGTCGAAGGACCTCGGCGGGGACTCCCTGCAGCGGTGGCTCGGGGACGCGCTCGGGGACGGGTTCGCGGTGTCGCGGGCCACGACCGACAAGGGCTTCCGCGTGATCCGGGTCCGCCGAACCGCCGAGTAGCCCGGGGCAGGGCGCAGGCGGCGGGTCGGGCTGCGCTGGGCTGCGCCCGTACCCGCACGAGACGCCGGCGTCGACGCGAGACGCATCCGGACAGCCGAGACGCCGCCGAGATCGACGGCGTCTCGCACGCATGACGGCGTCTCGAGGACACGCCGGCGTCTCACGAGCACACCTGCGCGTCGTCTCCGCCTCGCCGTCCCACTGGCACGACGGCGTCCCGCTCGCGCCGGCACGGCGGCAGCGCGGTACCGCGGCACCGCGGCACCGCGCCACCGCGCCACCGCGGCAGCGTCAGACGGTCAGGTCCCCGGAGAACACGAGCTCTGCCGGACCGGCCAGCGCGACGTGCTCGCCGTCCTCCGCCGCGAACATCCGCACGGTGACGACCCCGCCCGGCACCCGCACCCGCCAGGTGTCCGGCGCCGAGGGCCCCGCCCAGTACCGCGTGGCGAGGGCGGCCGCGACCGCACCGGTGCCGCAGGACAGCGTCTCGCCGCTCCCCCGTTCGTGCACGCGCATGGTGATCTCCCCCTCGCCGTCCTTGACGAGGGGGTCACCGGGCAGCACGAACTCGACGTTCGCGCCCGCTGCGGGCGCCGGGTCGAGGACGGGGACGTACGTCAGGTCGACCTCGGCGAGCTCGTCCTCGGTCGCCACGGCCACGACGACGTGCGGGTTGCCGACGTCGATGCCGAGTCCGGGTCGTGCACCGTCGAGCTCCTTCGCCCGCACGGTGACGTCGTTCGCCCCGCCGCCCTCGATGCCGAGGCCCCAGCGCCCGAGGTCGGCCGAGAAGCCGTTCGTGGTGCGCTGGACGTCGACGAGCCCCTTGCGGCTGCCGACCGTGAGCGTCTCCCCCGGCGCGAGGTCGACGAGCCCGGACTCGGTCAGGTACCGCGCGAAGACGCGGATGCCGTTCCCGCACATCTCGGCGACCGAGCCGTCGGCGTTGTGGTAGTCCATGAACCAGGTGGCGGCGGGTTCGACGGCGACGAGCGTGCGCCCCTCGGGGATCGCCTCCGACCGGACCGCCCGGATGACACCGTCGGCGCCCACGCCGAAGCGGCGGTCGGCGATGGCCCGGATGCGCTCGGGGGTCAGGTCGACCGTTGCGTCGGGGTCGGCGAACAGGACGAAGTCGTTGCCCGTCCCCTGGCCCTTCGTGAAGTGCAGCTCGGTCACGGCACGATCCTACGGGCCGCCGCATGCAGCCCCGCGACGTCGGCGCCGCTGACGTCGATGACCTCGGCGTCGTACCGCTTGAACCAGGACACCTGTCGCCTGGCGTACTTGCGGGTCGCGACGGCCGTCGCCTCCACCGCCTCGGCCGTCGTCGCTCGGCCGTGCAGGACGTCGAGCGCCTGCGAGTACCCGATCGCCGCGCGCGCCGTGCGTCCCTGCTCCAACCCCTCCGCGCAGAGCGCCTCCACCTCGTCGACGAGGCCGTCGGCGAACATCCGCTCGGCCCTCGCGTGCAGGGACGCGACGACCCCGCTGCGCTCGCGGTGCAGGTGCAGCACCCGAGCCGGTCGCCATGCGCGGGGCGCGGCCGGGAGGCGCGGGGTCACGACCTCGGACCGGCTCGCGATCTCCACGGCCCGGATGAGCCGCCGAGGGTTGCGGGAGTCGACGTCGGCTGCCGCGGCCGGGTCCAGGGCGCGCAGGCGCGCGAGGAGGGCGTTCGGCCCGTGCTCGGCGTGCTCGCGCTCGAGCTCGGCGCGGAGCTCCGGGTCGGTGCCGGGGAAGGCGAGGTCGAACAGCACCGCCGACACGTAGAGCCCGCTGCCGCCGACGAGCACCGCGGTGCCGCCGTCCGCCGTGATCCGTTCGACGTCCGCACGGGCGCTGCGTTGGTAGGCCGCGACGCTCGCCTCGTCGGTCACCGCGAGCACGTCGAGCTGGTGGTGCGGGATGCCCCGCCGCTCCGCGACCGACAGCTTGGCGGTGCCGACGTCCATGCCGCGGTAGAGCTGCATGGCGTCGGCGTTCACGACCTCCGCGGGACGGCCGCTCGCCCGCAGCCGTTCCGCGACGGCGAGGGCGACCTCGGACTTGCCGGTGCCGGTCGCACCGACGACCGCGATCAGGTCGGGGGTACCGTCCTGGCGCGGTCCGACCGCCGCGAGCGGCCGGTCAGCGTCCGACACGGAGGCTCGGCAGCCCGAGCGAGACCGGACGGGGCCCGGCGCCCGGGGCGGACGGGGTCGGCACACCGCAGCTCTCGGCCTGCGCACGGTCCCAGGCGTCACCGGCACGGGTCCGACGGATCCGCAGGGGGCCCTCGTTGTCGGCGATCAGGAAGTGTGGGGCTGCGCGCGTGATCTCGACGGTGACGACGTCGCCGGGACGCGGGACGGCGGAGCCCTGCGGCACGGCGAAGTGCACGAGGCGGGAGTCCTCGGCGCGGCCGGACAGGCGCTGGGTGGTCTCGTCCTTCTTGCCCTCGCCGGTGGCGACGAGCACCTCGACGCTCCGACCGACCTGCTTCGCGTGCTCCTCGGCGGTGATGCGGTCCTGCAGCGCGATGAGCCGGTCGTAGCGTTCCTGCACGACCTCCTTCGGCAGCTGGTCCGGCATCGTCGCCGCCGGCGTGCCCGGACGGATCGAGTACTGGAACGTGAAGGCCGAGGCGAACCGCGACTGCTCCACGACGCGCAGGGTGTCCTCGAAGTCCTCGTCGGTCTCACCGGGGAACCCCACGATGATGTCGGTGGAGATCGCTGCGTCCGGGATCTTCGCCCGCACGCGGTCGAGGATGCCGAGGAACCGCTCGCTCCGGTAGCTCCGACGCATGGCCTTGAGCACCCGGTCCGACCCGGACTGCAGCGGCATGTGCAGCTGGGGCATGACGTTCGGGGTCTCGGCCATGGCGTCGATCACGTCGTCGGTGAACGCGGCCGGGTGCGGGCTCGTGAACCGCACGCGCTCGAGGCCGTCGATCTGACCGGCGGCCCGGAGCAGCTTGCCGAACGCTTGACGGTCGCCGAACTCCACGCCGTAGGAGTTGACGTTCTGCCCGAGCAGCGTCACCTCGATGGCTCCGTCGTCGACGAGCGCCTGGATCTCGGCGAGCACGTCGCCCGGACGACGGTCCTTCTCCTTGCCACGGAGCGACGGGACGATGCAGAAGGTGCAGGTGTTGTTGCAGCCGACGGAGATCGACACCCAGCCGCTGTGCGTGGAGTCGCGCTTGGTCGGCAGCGTCGACGGGAACACGTCGAGCGCTTCGAGGATCTCGATCTGCGCCTCGTCGTTGTGCCGAGCCCGCTCGAGCAGGGTCGGCAGCGATCCCATGTTGTGCGTGCCGAAGACGACGTCGACCCAGGGCGCCTTCTCGAGGATGACGTTCTTGTCCTTCTGCGCCAGGCACCCGCCGACGGCGATCTGCATGCCGGGGTGCGTGCGCTTGATGCCCGCGAGCTGCCCGAGGTTGCCGTAGAGACGGTTGTCCGCGTTCTCGCGCACGGCGCAGGTGTTGATGACGACCACGTCCGCCTGCTCGCCGTCCGACGCCACGTACCCGGCCGCCTGCAGCGACCCGCTCAGGCGCTCCGAGTCGTGGACGTTCATCTGGCACCCGTGGGTGCGGACCTCGTAGGTTCTGGGGCGGGCTTCGACGGTGGCCATGATCGTCCCAGTGTAGGTCGACCGCGGCGTCCGCAGGACGGCCGTCGAGCTCGCCGCCGCGCTACTCGAAGCGGACGGTGCCCCCACCCGAGGGCGAGCGTCGCGGCGGACCGTCGAGCGCCCGCTCCACCGCGATGCGGACGACTCCCGAGCCGTACCCCTTGCGCATCAGGAAGCCGCTCAGGCGCCGCTCGGCAGTCGCACGGTCGAGCCCACGGAGTTGGCGTGCACGCTTCTCAGCGAGCTCGATCGCGCGGACGAACTCGTCGTCGGCGTCGTCCTCCGCGGCCTCGAGCGCCGCGTCGATCGCCGCCTGGTCGATGCCACGGCGCCGCAGCTCGGCGACCACGCCCTGGCGACCGAGGCCCTTGCGCTCGTGTAGCCGGTCCACCAGGTCGGTGGCGAGGGCCACGTCGTCGAGCAGACCCACGCGCACCAGTCGGGCGACTTCGTACTCGACGACGTCGTCGTCGAGGTCCTGCTTCGTCAGCAGCTGCCGCATCTCCGACTCGCTGACCCCCTTGCGCCCGAGCGCGCGCATGCTCACGCGCTCGGCATCGGCGCGCTGCTCGTCGAGCGGTCGTGGGGCGTCGGCCGGGTCGATCTCGTCACCGCTGGCGATGGCGAACACCGATGCGCTCGCGGCGTCCGCGGTGTCGTCGTCGTCGTACCCGTGCTGCTCGGCGCGTGCACTCCGACCGGAGCCGTCGCCGACGACCGGCGACACCCACTCCGCCTCGGACTGCTGTCCGCGGAAGGGGATCGCGGCCGGCACCGGCGGGTCGTCCTCGACGGGCGTCCCCGTCGCCGACCCCGAGCTGGCGGACTCGTCGTTCACCGCGGTGGTCGGTGCCCGGCCGAACCGCCTTTCGTCGTCACCGAGCACCATCGACTCGGGCGCCCAGCCGTCGTCGGACGACCCGGTGCCGCCGGGAACGCCACGCTCCGCGCGCGGAGCCAGATCGACCGGGCTCAGGCTCGGCTCGACCGGGTTCGGCTCGACCGTGCCCGGCCTGACCGTGCCCGGCTCGGCCGTGCCCGGCTCGGCCGTGCCCGGCTCGAACGGACTCGATCGGACAGGTTCCGGCTCCGCCGGCGGGGTGCGTCGACCACGACGGGACCGCGCACCGAACAGGTCGGTGACCGGTGCGAGGCCCTCGTCGTGGTCGTCTGCGCCGGTCACGCGCCCTTGCGCTCCGCCAGCTTCGGCGCGATCGACTCGACCGGAGCATCGGCCTTGGCGCCACCGACGCCGAGCTTCGCGAGGATCTTGCCCTCGATCTCCGCCGCGATGTCCGCGTTCTGGATCAGGAACGAGCGCGAGTTCTCCTTGCCCTGCCCGAGCTGGTCGCCGTCGTAGGTGTACCAGGCACCCGACTTCTTCACGATGCCGTGGTCGACACCGAAGTCGAGCAGCGAGCCCTCGCGCGAGATGCCCGTGCCGTACAGGATGTCGAACTCGGCCTGCTTGAAGGGCGGAGCCATCTTGTTCTTCACGACCTTGACGCGGGTGCGGTTACCGACGGCGTCGGTCCCGCTCTTCAGCGTCTCGATGCGACGGATGTCGAGGCGGACCGACGCGTAGAACTTGAGCGCCTTGCCGCCGGCGGTGGTCTCCGGGCTGCCGAAGAACACGCCGATCTTCTCGCGCAGCTGGTTGATGAAGATCATCGTGGTCTGCGTCTGGTTCAGGCCACCGGCGAGCTTGCGCAGGGCCTGGGACATGAGGCGCGCCTGGAGACCCACGTGCGAGTCGCCCATCTCGCCCTCGATCTCGGCACGCGGCACCAGGGCGGCGACCGAGTCGACGACGATCAGGTCGATCGACCCCGAGCGGACGAGCATGTCGGCGATCTCGAGCGCCTGCTCACCGGTGTCGGGCTGCGACACGAGGAGGGCGTCGATGTCGACACCGAGCTTCTTCGCGTACTCGGGGTCAAGCGCGTGCTCCGCGTCGATGAAGGCTGCGATGCCACCCGCGCGCTGCGCGTTCGCGATGGCGTGCAGCGTCAGGGTCGTCTTACCCGACGACTCCGGGCCGTAGATCTCGATGATGCGGCCGCGCGGGAGGCCGCCGATGCCGAGTGCGACGTCGAGCGCGACGGAGCCGGTCGGGATGGTGGCGACCGGCGCGCGCTCGTCCGAGCCGAGACGCATGACCGTCCCCTTGCCGAACTGCCGGTCGATCTGGGCGAGTGCGGTCTCGAGGGCCTTCTCGCGGTCTGCGGGTGATGGCATGGGGTGCTCCTTCGTGCTCGGTGTCGGCCGCCTGTAGGCTGTCGCGTCCACCCCAGCCGGTGGTGCAGGGCTGGTGTTCGGCGACAAGGCTTCGGGCTGTTCCCGATGACCTCGAACCTAGGGCGGGCCACCGACATCACTGCCTGCGACCGCGCGACCTGTGGACGATGGTCCGGGACAGCGCCGATGTGCAGGAACCTAGCACCGATCGAACACGCGTTCGAGCAACACGCCGAACACAGTTTCGGACGACGGCGTCAGTCGCGCGGCTCCGCCAGGCCCTTGCCGTGCCGCTTGTCCAGCGGGACGTCCTGGGAGTCACAGAGTGCTTCCCACACCCGCCTGGCGTCGATGCCCGCGTCGAGCGCGTCCGCCGCCGAACGTCCACCGAGCTCCTCGAGCACGACGTCGCGGGACACCACGGCGCCGTAGGCCTCCCCGAACACCTGGTCGACGGCTCGCCAGAACTCACTCACGCGCATCGGTCCAGCGTAACGACGAACGCCCCCGCCGGCGGACCGGCGAGGGCGTTCGAGGGGGTGGTGCGTCAGCGCACCGCGAGGTCGTTGTCGAACTCGGCGACGAGGTCGTCGGGCAGCGTGTCGGGGACCGGGGTGAGCCCCTCGACGACTGCGAGACGGTCGCCCACCTCGCGCATGATGGTCGAGATCGGGGTGTCGAGGGCATCCGCGACCGAGGCGAGGATCTCGGAGCTGGCCTCCTTCTGCCCACGCTCGACCTCACTGAGGTACCCGAGCGCGACACTGGCCTTGGATGCGACCTGACGGAGGGTCCGGCCCTTCTGCAAGCGGAAGTCCCGAAGCACGTCGCCGATCTCCTGACGAACGAGAACCATGTGGACTCCTCCTTCCTGTCGTCTCCGCGCCCGCCCGGTCCGGGTGACCTGGGGTCGGGTTCAGCAACAGTAGCGTTGCCGTTCGCAGCATGCTAACCACGCCGGCTGCCGTCCTGCTGGAGATTGCGTGGGATGTAACCCAGTGGCAACAGGACCTATTCCCCGCTGTCGACCTCGGTCGTCATCCGTGCCAGGAGTTCGGAGACGGTGGCCGAGCGGATTGCTGCCCGGTCCCCCTCGAGGTGCAACTCCGTCGCGACACTGCGTTCCGCGGATGCGATGCCGACGAAGACGGTGCCCACCGGCTTGCCGTCCTGCGGGTCCGGTCCGGCGACGCCGGTCGTGCTGATCCCCCACGTGGCGGGGACGCCGTCCACCGCCAGGGCCGTCCGGACGCCCGAGGCCATCTGCCGTGCAACCTCCGGGTCGACCGCGCCGTTCGACGCGAGCAGGTCGGCGTCGACCCCGAGCACCGTCGCCTTCACCGGCGTGGCGTAGGCGACCACCCCGCCGCGGACGACGGCGCTGGCCCCGGGGACGCCCACGAGCGTCGCGACGACGAGTCCGCCCGTGAGGGACTCGGCGACCGCGACGGTCTCGCCCCGGGCGGTCAGGACACCGACGAGCGCGCGCGCGAGTTCCTCGTCCGACGCCGACACCGACCCCGACACCGACCCCGACCCCGACCCCGGCATCGACGACCGACCCGTCGGACCGGCGGCCCCGGTACCGGCCGACGTCATGCTGCTCGGCGGTTGTGCTTCCAGGCCTGCCACAGGTAGTCCGCCCCGCTGAGCACCGTCGCGAGGAGCGCCGCCGTCATGAGGATGCCGTTCACCCAGTGCGCCAGGTCACCGACGACGTTCCACCACGGGAACAGTGCGAGCGTGATCGCGACGGCCTGCAGCACGGTCTTGATCTTGCCGCCGCGGCTCGCCGGGATGACCCGGTCGGACAGCACGGCGAAGCGGAACACGGTGATGCCGATCTCCCGGAGCATGATCAGCACCGTGACGATCCACGGCAGCTCACCCAGGATCGACAGCGCGACGAGGGCACCGCCGATCAGGACCTTGTCGGCGATCGGGTCGACGAGCTTGCCGAAGTCCGTGACCAGGTTCTGGCGTCGGGCGATGATGCCGTCCGCACTGTCCGTGACGATCGCGACGACGAACACGACGGCCGCCCAGACGCGCAACGACGTGTCCTGGCCGCCGTCGGAGAGCAGCATCACGAAGAAGAGCGGCGCCATGAGGATGCGCACCACGGTGATGATGTTGGCGACGTTCGCGGTCGATGCCGGGCCGTCCCCCTTGCGGAGCAACCGTCCGCGCCAGGGGAACCGAGCCCCGTGTGTGGTCTCCGAGCTGGTCACGTGCTCACTCCCTGCCCGTCAGTCCCCATGCGTCCTCGTCCGGTCCGTCGTCCTCGACCTCAGGGTACCCGCGGGTCATGTCCGCCACCGGGTCCGAGCCGTACCGGTCGTCGTCCTGACCACCGGCACCCGCCCCGGCGGGTCCGGCAGGAGCCCCGGAGCCGGCCGCAGCCGGAGCCGAGTCGGCCCCGGCGACGGAGGTCGTGCCTCCCGGCCGGACCGACGGCGGTCCGTCGGCAGCCGGAGCAGCCGGCGGCTCCTCGCCCCGGAGCTTCGCGAGCACGCCCGGGAGCTGGTCGGGCGTGACGAGCACGTCGCGGGCCTTCGACCCCTCGGACGGCCCCACGATGTCACGCGACTCCATGAGGTCCATCAGTCGGCCCGCCTTCGCGAAGCCGACGCGGAGCTTGCGCTGCAGCATCGAGGTCGAGCCGAACTGGGTCGAGACGACCTGTTCGACCGCGGCGAGCAGGAGCTCGAGGTCGTCGCCGATGTCGGCGTCGATCTCCTTGCGCTCCACCACGGCCTGGACGTCCTGCCGGTACTCGGGGCGCGCCTGGCGCGTGACGTGCGCGACGACCTCGGCGACCTCGCTCTCCTGCACCCAGGCACCCTGCACACGGACGGCCTTCGACGAGCCCATCGGCAGGAAGAGCCCGTCACCCTGCCCGATGAGCTTGTCGGCGCCCGGCTGGTCGAGGATGACCCGCGAGTCGGTGACGCTCGTGACCGCGAAGGCCACGCGCGACGGGACGTTCGCCTTGATGAGACCGGTGATGACGTCGACCGAGGGCCGCTGCGTCGCGAGCACCAGGTGGATGCCGGCGGCACGGGCGAGCTGGGTGATCCGGACGATCGACTCCTCGACGTCCCGAGGGGCGACGAGCATGAGGTCCGCGAGCTCGTCGACCACGACGAGCAGGTACGGGTACGGCTTGAGCTTCCGCTCGCTGCCGGCGGGCAGGACGATCTCGTCGTTCTGCACGGCCTTGTTGAAGTCGTCGACGTGCCGGAACCCGAACGACGCCAGGTCGTCGTACCGCATGTCCATCTCCTTCACGACCCACTGCAGCGCCTCGGCGGCCTTCTTGGGGTTCGTGATGATGGGCGTGATGAGGTGCGGGACCCCGGCGTAGATCGACAGCTCGACGCGCTTCGGGTCGACGAGGACCATGCGGACCTCGGACGGCTTCGCGCGCATCAGCAGCGAGGTGATCATCGAGTTGATGAACACCGACTTGCCGGAGCCCGTGGAGCCGGCGACGAGCAGGTGCGGCATCTTCGCCAGGTTCGCGACGACGAAGCCGCCCTCGACGTCCTTGCCGACGCCGATGGTCATCGGGTGCTTCGACTTCGTGGCCGCGCCGGAGCGCAGGACGTCGCCGAGGGAGACGATCTCGCGGTCCGTGTTCGGGATCTCCACGCCGATCGCGCTCTTGCCCGGGATCGGTGACAGGATGCGGACCTCGTTCGACGCGACGGCGTACGACAGGTTCTTCGACAGCGCCGTGACGCGCTCGACCTTCACACCGGGACCGAGCTCGATCTCGTAGCGCGTGACCGTCGGTCCGCGCGAGAACCCCGTGACCTTCGCGTCCACCTTGAACTCGGTGAGCACGCCGGTGATCGCCGCCACGATGTCGTCGTTCGCCTGGCTGCGGGCGACCGAGGGGGTGCCGGCGCTGAGGGTGGTGGCTGCGGGCAGGCGGTACGGGGCTGCCGGGTCCTCGTCGGCGGCGGTCGCGGCGGGCAGGCCGTCGTCGGCGGCCTCGGGCTCGGGCGCCGTCGGCGAGACCACCGGGGAGACCCCGGCGTCGGGCCGGGCGACCGCCGCGGGCTGCTCGGGCACCGGGGTGCCGAAGTCGCGGAGGGCCTGTTCGGCGACGGCGAGGTCCTGCTCGACCTCCTGTGCGCCGTGCACGTCGTCGTGCTCGACCGAGTCGTTGAGGTTCACCGAGGCGGGCACCACGGGCGTGTGGTCCACGAGTCCGGCGGCCGCGCCCGCGTTCGCGCCGGAGGCCGGAGCAGCGGCACCGGCAGCGGCACCTGCAGCCGTACCGGCACCGACGCCGACTCCGGCACCGGTTCCGCGGTCGGGCACGGCCTGCGTCGCCGACGCGGGCAGCACGGGGCTGTCGTACGCCGGGTCCTCCTCGCGACCGGACTTGTTCCGGCGCCACCACGGGACGGTGCTCTCGGCGTCCTCGCTGCCGGCAGCCTGCTCGTCCTCGAACCCGAGGTCCTCGAACAGCGGGAAGTCGGTCTGGTCCTTCGTGCGGCGCTTCGACGTCCGTGCTCGGGACGCTGCCGGAGCGGCGTCCGCCTCGGTGGCGGGTTCGTCCTCGGCCACGGGGGCCGGCGCACCGAACAGGTACGCGTACAGCTCGTGGAGGCGGCGTCCGGTCTTGTTCGGCGGGGTCTTCGTGATGATGAAGAGCGACAGCACGAGCAGCACCACCGCGACCGGCACCGCGACCCACACGGTGGCGACCGCGACGAGCCAGCTGATCACCACCCAGCCGAGGACACCACCGGCGGCGGCCAGGGCGACCATGCCGTCGGACGCGCTCGGCTGCCCGCCGAACACGTGGCAGAGCGACGCGATGGAGACGAGCATCAGCCCGAGACCGATGCCGATCCGGGTGTTGTCGTGCACCGACGCCGGGTGGCGGAAGAGCCATCCGGCGAAGACGATCATGATGACGGGCAGTGCGACCGCCAGTCGCCCGAAGAGCCCGCCGAACGTGTAGGCGTCGAGCGTGACGGACACCGGGTTCGTGGGGTTGAGCCACTCGACGACACCGCCCGCGAGCGCGAGCACGAACAGGAGGAACGGGAAACCGTCGCGTCGTTCGTCCTTGGCGAGGGTCTCCTTGCCGAGCAGCCGGAACAGTGCTCCGACGCCGTGCGCCATCGCGAGCCATGCGGTCACGACGGGGTTCTGCTCGCGGAACACCGGGGTGGGTGCCGCCTGCGGCAGCTTCTTCGTCGTGGCCTGCGTGCGCGACGTACCGCGCGACCCGCTCCCGCGGGACGACGTGGACGCGCGCGAGCGCGTGGTCGACTTGGTGCCTCCGGCCATGCGACGGAGCCTAATCCCCGCTCGGGACATTCCGTGGTCGCCCCGCCGCGACCGGACGCCCTCCGCGCTCAGTACCGGATCGCGTCGATGACCTTGACCCGGACCGCCACGATCGCGGGCAGGAACCCGGCGAGCGCCCCGACGAGCAGCGCCGAGCCGACACCGATCAGCGCCGCCTCGACCGGGAAGGGCGCTCCCCCGACGTCGACCCCGCTCGTGATGAGCCCCCGGACGGTCTCGTTCCCGAGCACCGCCGCGCCGACCATGACGCCGATCCCGCCGGCGACCAGCGTCCCCAGCACGTTCTCGAGCAGCACGGCGACGAAGATGCGTCCGGCGGTCGCACCGACCCCGCGTCGGATGCCGATCTCGCGGATCCGCTGCCGGACGCTCACCAGCGACACGTTGAGCAGCCCGAGCCCGCCGAGCACCAGGACGAGGACGGCGACCCCGGCGATCACCCAGCGCAGCGCACCGAGCGGGTCGCCGTCGACCGAGCCGGCCGCGTCGGAACGGTTCGCGTCGACGGTCCACCCGGGGCCGAGCGCCCGCTCGGCGTCCGATGCGATCCGTCCGGCGACCGCCTTCCCGTCGCTCTCCGGTACCCACACCTCGAACAGCCGCTGCGAACCGTCGTCGGGTGCGGCCTCCGCGCTCGACGTCGCGACCGACCGCGCCAGCTGGTAGAACATCGGCTCGGTGTCGTACTCCGAGGACACGTACCGGCCGATCACGACCGCGGTGACGTCGGGCGTCCCCGGCAGGCGCACGACCGGGTGCGTGACGACGTCCGGGCTGCCGAGACGGTCGAGGAACGCCTGGTTGACGACGAGCGCCGGCGCGAGTCGATCCCGGTCGTCCTCGGTGAACCACGCCCCGTCGTCGACGCGGACGCGGTGCATCTCGGCGTACGCGGGGTCGACGGTGACGCCCTGGGCCAGGGTGACCCCGTCGGGGAACTGCACGGGGCGCTGCGTCCACGACGCCTCGGTCGAGAACCGGACGTGGTAGCGCTCGGCGCCGGCGCGGAGTTCCCGGTCGAGCGCCTCGGCGTCGGCCGCGGCAGCGGCACCCGTGCCGTCCCCCGTGGCCGAGGACGAGCCGGTGACCTGGTAGGTCGCCGGCCGTCCGCCGTACTGCTCGTTGAAGGCGGCGGTCACCCGCTCGGCGAGCGACCCGAAACCGACGACGACCGCGAGCGACGCCACCGCGATCGTGACCCCGATCAGGCTGAGCACGACCCGGCCGCGGTGCACGCGGAGCTCCTGCCAGGACTCGACGAACGTCCCGACGACGGTGGTGAGGAGCCGGTTCACGCCGCCACCCCCGGCCGCTCGACGGAGGCGGACTCGGACGCGGACGCGGACGCGGACTCGGTAGCGGAGGCGGACTCGGTAGCGGACGCTGCCGTGTCGACGACGAGCCCGTGGTCGATCCGGTGGACGACGTCCGCCCGTGCTGCGACCGCGGTGTCGTGGGTGATGGTGACGAGCGCCGCGCCGGTCTCGGCCGCGACGGTCTCGAGCAGCTCCATGACCACGCGGCCGGTGTCGACGTCGAGTGCACCGGTCGGCTCGTCGGCCAGGATGAGCCGCGGCGACCGGACGAGTGCCCGGGCGATGGCGACGCGCTGCTGCTCCCCGCCGGAGAGCCGGTGCGGCTGCGTGTCGGCACGGTCGGCGAGGCCCACCCGGTCGAGCATCCCCAGTGCCAGGCGACGACGCGACCAGAACGCCCGGCCGGTCGCGTAGAGCAACGGGACCTCGACGTTCTCGACCGCGGTGCGACCCTGCAGCAGGTTGAACTGCTGGAAGACGAAGCCGACGTCCGCGCCGCGCACCCGGTCGCGTCGGACCGAGCCGGCACGGCCGACGTCCCGCCCGTCGAACTCGTGCAGCCCCTCGGTCGGGGTGTCGAGCAGGCCGAGGACGTTGAGCAGCGTCGACTTGCCCGAACCCGAGCGGCCGACGATGGCGACGCGGCTGTCCGCCTCGACGTCGAGGTCGACACCGCGCAGGATCTCCAGCGTGGAGCCGTCGGGGAGCGGGACGGACTTCCGGAGGTCGCGGACGTGCACGAGGCTCATCCGGTCACCACCGCGCCGTCCTCGGCGAACTCGTCCTCGGGCTGCGCCTCCTTGCCGGGGACGAACTGCAGGACGGTCTCGCCCTCGGTCAGCCCGTCACGCACCTCGACCGTCTCGCCGTCGTTGAGGCCGAGGGCGACCTCGCGCTCGGAACGCTTCCCGTCGTCGTCGACGACGGTGACGACGCCGCGCTGCGCGGTCCCCTGCACGGCGGTCGTCGGGAGCGTCAGCACGCCCTCGGCCGAGCCCGCGGACACGGCGACCGTGACCTCGAGCCCCGGGAACACGGTGACGTCCCCGGGGACGTCGCACCGCAGCTGCGTCGCACTCTCGGCGCCCGAGGAGCCCCCGCCACCGTCCGCACCGTCGGGACCCGCGTCCGACGGCTCGCCCGCCGCCGAGGCGGACGCGGAGCTGAGCGCGAGGTTCGTGCAGGTGAAGGGCGCCGGCCCGTCCGTGATGGTGACGGTCGCCTCGGAGGGGCGCGAGGTGAGTCGGTAGAGCTGCGCGGCCTCGAGCGTCGCGGTCACACGGTACGACTCCGGGGCGACCCGGGCGACGGTGTCGCCGATCGCGACGGGCTGCTTCGCCACCAGGTCGAGTCCGGACACCGTGCCGGACGACGAGGCGACGACGGTCGCGAAGGTCACGGATGCCGGCGAGGGCTCGCCGTCCTCGGTCGTGCCCTCCGCCGGGGTCTCGACCCGCAGGTCGATGATCGGCGCGCCCTGCTCGACGTGCGTGCCGTTCGTCACGAAGACCCGGTTGACGGTGCCCTCGGCGGTGGAACGCACCGGCGTCGCGGCGACGGACTCGACGTGACCGGTCGCCTCGACGTCGTTGACGACGTCCCCCGTCTCGACGGTGACGGTCGGGTCCTCCAGCTGCGCGGTCGGGGTCGTCTCCTCGCCCTCGGGCTGCGCCGCGAAGAAGGCGAGGCGGACGAGGGACACCGCGATGGCGGCGAACACGAGGAACTTCAGGCCGGGCCACACCCAGCGACGCAGGACGGTCACCCTGGGACGGTATTGGCTGACATACCGAGGGAGCATCAGCCTGTGGGATGACGCAGGTCGGCCACCCGGCCGGCTGCGGCGCGTCTGCCTACGCCTCGATGACCACCGGGACGATCATCGGGCGGCGGCGGTGCTTCGTGTTCACCCAGCGGCCGACGGTGCGGCGGACGACCTGCTGGAAGGCGTGCGCGTCCCGTGTGCCGTTGCCCGCCGCGTCGGCGAGCGCCTTCGCGATCTGCGGACGGACGTCGTCGAAGACGGAGTCGTCCTCGGCGAAGCCGCGCGACTGGATCTCCGGGCCGACCACGCACTGCCCCGTCGTGAAGTCCACGGCGCAGAAGATCGAGATGAAGCCCTCCTCCGCCAGGACCCGACGGTCCTTGAGGTCGGCGTCGGTGATCTCGCCCACGGTCGATCCGTCGACGTAGACGTAGCCGATGTCGAGCTGTCCGGCGACGCTCGCGACGCCGTCCTTGAGGTCGACGACGATGCCGTCCTGGCCGAGGATGACGTTGCGCGGCGGCACACCCGTCTGGATCGCCAGGTCGGCGTTCGCGTACAGGTGGCGGTGCTCGCCGTGCACGGGCAGCACGTTGCGCGGGCGCAGGATGTTGTAGCAGTAGAGGAGCTCGCCGGCCGACGCGTGGCCGGAGACGTGCACCTTCGCGTTGCCCTTGTGGACCACCTTCGCGCCGAGCTTCGTCAGCCCGTCGATGACCCGGTAGACGGCGTTCTCGTTGCCCGGGATGAGGCTCGACGCGAGGATGACGGTGTCGCCCTCGCCGATCTCGATCTGGTGCTCGAGGTTCGCCATGCGCGCGAGGACGGCCATCGGCTCGCCCTGCGACCCCGTCGACATGTAGACGATCTGGTCGTCCGGGACGTTCTTCGCCTTCTTCGTGTCGATGAGCACGTCGTCCGGCACCCGGAGGTAGCCGAGCTCGGCGGCGATGGTCATGTTGCGGATCATCGACCGCCCCATGAACGCGACCTTGCGGTTGGTCGCGGCGGCGGCGTCGAGGACCTGCTGCACGCGGTGGACGTGCGACGAGAAGCTCGCGACGACGACCTTCTTGCGGGCGCGGGAGATGACGTTCTCGAGCACCGGTCCGATGTCACGCTCGGGCGCGGTGAACCCGGGGACGTCGGCGTTGGTCGAGTCCGGCAGGAACAGGTCGACGCCCTGCTCGCCCAGGCGGGCGAAGGCACGGAGGTCGGTGATCCGGTCGTCCAGCGGGAGCTGGTCCATCTTGAAGTCACCGGTGTGCAGCACGCGCCCGGCGGGGGTCGTGATCGCGACGGCGAGGGCGTCCGGGATGGAGTGGTTCACGGCGACGAACTCGAGGTGGAACGGACCGAGCTGCTCGGTCTGGTCCTCCTGCACGACGAGCGTGTAGGGCTTGATCCGGTGTTCCTTGAGCTTCGCCTCGACGAGCGCGAGGGTCAGCGTCGAACCGATCAGGGGGATGTCGCCCTTGAGCTTGAGCAGGTAGGGGACGGCGCCGATGTGGTCCTCGTGCCCGTGGGTGAGCACGACACCGAGGACGTCGTCGAGACGGTCCCGGATCGGCCCGAAGTCGGGGAGGATGAGGTCGACGCCCGGCTGGTGCTCCTCGGGGAAGAGCACGCCGGCGTCGACGACGAGCAGCTTGCCGTCGAACTCGTACACGGTCATGTTGCGACCGATCTCGCCGAGACCCCCGACGGGGATCACGCGGAGGGTGCCGGGTTCGAGCGGCTGCGGTGTGGAGATCTGGGTGGGCATTCGGTCCTGACTGTCGTGCGACGCGCTACCGCTGCGCCGCGTGCTTTCCTAACGTGTGGTGCCTGGCACCTTCGGCAGTGCGCCGCCGGCCGCCGCGTTGCGGTCCGGGCGGAAGTTCGAGAAGTCGGCACCGGGGATGTCCCGGACCGCTTCGAGGGAGGTCTCGATGGCGTAGGCCTCGGTGTCCTCGGGGCCGACGAGCGGCAGCCGGACGCGCGGGCTGCCGATCCGGCCGAGGCCGTGGAGCACGTACTTCGCCGCGACGGTCCCGGGGACGTGGGTCATGATCGCACGGACGAGCGGTTCGACGCGCTTGTGCTCCGCGGTGGCGGTCGCCAGGTCGCCGCGGTTCACGGCGTCGACGATCGTGCGGTACGGCGTGCTCGTGATGTTCGCCGTGACGCCGATCAGCCCGGTGGCGCCGATCGACAGGTGCGGGAGCACGTTCGTGTCGTCGCCCGAGAAGTACATGAGGTCGGTGTTGTTGAGCACCCGGGAGACCTCGGCGAAGTCGCCCTTGGCGTCCTTCACGGCGAGGATGTTCGGGTGGTGTGACGCCCGCACGATGGTCTCGTACGTGATCGGGATGCCCGTGCGGCCCGGGATGTCGTACAGGATCACCGGCAGGTCGGTGGCGTCGGCGATCATCCGGAAGTGGGTGAGGACGCCCGCCTGGGTCGGCTTGTTGTAGTACGGCGTGACGATCATCACGCCGTCGGCGCCGGCCTTCTCGCTCTGCTTGTAGAGGTGGATCGCGTGCGCGGTCTCGTTGGAGCCGCCGCCCGTGATGATCTTCGCGCGGCCCGCGGCGACGGACTTGCCGACCTCGACCAGGCGGAGCTTCTCCGGGTCGGTCAGCGTGCTCGTCTCGCCGGTGGTGCCGGTGACGACGATGCCGTCGGCGCCGGCCGTGATGCAGTCGTCGATGTGCTGCTCGACGCCGGGCCAGTCGACCTCGCCGTCGGCCGTCAACGGCGTCACGAGGGCGACGAGGACCTGACCGAAGGGATTCTCACGCGGGGACACGCCCTCCAGCGTACCGGGGATGCGCGACGGCACCGCCGTCCGGTCGGACGGTGCGCGGCTCGCGGACGGTGCGACGCCGCGGCCGGTTCCGGCGCGGCTCGGCTGCGGCCGGGAGGCGCGGCGCGGCTCCGTGCGGCGACTCGCGGCCCGGCGGGTGGACGCCGCGCGCTGGCGCGGTGCACAACCGGAAGCACGTCGCGCCAGGGGATTGCGTGGCGCGACGTGCTTCGTGTTGTGCGCGAGCACGTCGCGCCGGCGCGTGCCGGCCGCGGGCATCGCGGGCACCGCGGGCACCGCGGGCGCTACGCGCGGCGGCGCCACTCCCGGAAGCGGTAGCGGGTGGCGTCGACGCGCGACTCCTGCCACGGGCCCTCGTCGACGAGCTCCCACGCGTCGTCGAGCGCCGGCGCGCGGGTGTCTCCCGGTACGTCCCGGTCGACGATCGTCTCGGACACCCGGTCGGCGAAGGGCAGGGCGTCGGCGTAGACGGCTCCCCCGCCGATCACCCACACGGTCTCGTCGGTGTCGAGTGCGGTCGCCAGGTCGTGCACGACCTCGGCGCCCTCGGCCGACCACGAGGTGTCCCGCGTCAGCACGACGTTCCGACGCCCCGGCAGTGGTCGGAACCGCGGCGGCAGTGAGTCCCAGGTGCGCCGCCCCATCACGACCACGGCGTCGCCGGTGACCTGCCGGAAGTGCGCGAGGTCCTCCGGGACGTGCCACGGGATGCCGCCGTCGGCGCCGATCACGCCGGACGCGGTGCGCGCCCAGACCATGCCGACACCGCGGACGGGCTCGGTCCAGGCCATCAGACGGCGACCGCGGCCTTGATCGCCGGGTGGTGCTCGTAGTCGACGACCGTGAAGTCCTCGTACACGTAGTCGTCGATCGAGTCGCGCGGAGCGATCTCGAGCGTCGGGTACGGGTACGCCGTGCGGGAGAGCTGCTCGCGGACCTGCTCGACGTGGTTGTCGTACACGTGGCAGTCGCCGCCGGTCCACACGAAGTCGCCGACCTCGAGCCCGGTCTGCGCGGCGATCATGTGCGTGAGCAGCGCGTAGGACGCGATGTTGAACGGCACGCCGAGGAACATGTCCGCGCTCCGCTGGTACAGCTGGCACGAGAGCTTGCCGTCGACCACGGAGAACTGGAAGAACGCGTGGCAGGGGGCGAGCGCCATCTCCGGCACGTCGGCGACGTTCCAGGCCGAGACGATGAGACGACGGGAGTCCGGGTTCGTCCGGATCTGCTCGATCACCTGGGCGATCTGGTCGACGTGCTCCCCCGACGGGGTCGGCCACGAGCGCCACTGCACGCCGTAGACCGGGCCGAGGTCGCCGTCCTCGTCCGCCCACTCGTTCCAGATGCGCACGCCGTGCTCCTGCAGCCACCGGGCGTTGCCGTCGCCGCGCAGGAACCAGAGCAGCTCGTAGGCGACGGACTTGAAGTGCACGCGCTTGGTCGTGACCAGCGGGAAGCCCTGCGACAGGTCGTACCGGAGCTGCGCGCCGAAGATGCTGCGCGTGCCGGTGCCGGTGCGGTCGCCCTTCGGCGCACCCTCCTCGAGCACCCGGCGCAGCAGGTCTTCGTAGGGAGTGGGGACGGTGGGATCGGGCTGCACGGTCTCGCTCACACGGAGAGCCTACGTCCACGACACGGCGAGCCTCCGTCCACGAGGAGAACCCGGGGCTCGCTGAGTACCGTGGGCCGCATGTCGACCCAGCCGATCTCGATCCTCGTCGCCGGTGCGTCCGGCTTCATCGGGACCCCCCTCGTCCGCGCCCTGCGCGAGGCCGGACACCACGTCACGACGCTGACCCGCAGCGAACCCCGCACCGCGAGCGCGTTCCGCTGGTCCCCCGGCACGCGACCGCTCGACCCGGCGGTGCTCGACGGCGCGGACGTCGTGATCAACCTCGCCGGCGCGAACATCGGCAGGCTGCCCTGGACCGAGTCGTACAAGCGGGAGATCCTCGACTCGCGCGTGCAGGCCACCGAGACCCTCGTCGAGGCGATGCGCCACGCGACGAACCCTCCGGCGCTCTTCCTGTCCGGCTCGGCCTCGGGCGTGTACGGCGACCGTCCCGTGGACGTCCTCGACGACGACGCCGAGGCCGGCCGGGGCTTCCTCGCCGACGTCTGCACGCAGTGGGAGGCCGCCGCGACCGCAGCCCCCGAGGGCGTCCGCGTCGTCCTGCTCCGCACCGGCATCGTGGTCGGGCAGGGCGGCGGCGCACTCGCACCCCTCGTACCGCTCACCAAGGCGGGACTGGGCGGCAAGCTCGGCACCGGTGGCCAGTTCTGGCCGTGGATCGCGCTCGAGGACGAGGTCGGCGCGATCGTGCACCTCGCCACCAGCCCGGAGGCCGCCGACGTGCGCGGCCCCGTCAACCTCGCCGGACCGGAGGCCGCGGTGTCGAACCGCATCACCCGCCGCGTCGCCGAGGACCTGCACCGCCCGTACCTGTTCAGCGTACCGGCCTTCGCCCTGCGCACGCTGCTCCGCGAGGCCGCCGACGAGATGCTGCTCTCGAGCCAGCGCATGGTGCCGCGCAAGCTCACCGGGTCCGGCTACCGGTTCCGGTACGAGCACGCCGAGGACGCGGTCGACGCGGCCTTCTGACCCGACGACCGGAACGACCCGACGACTGGCGGACGGGAGGCCCGTGGCGGACACCGCCACGGGCCTCCCGTCCGTCAGCGGGTCGCCGCCGCCTTCACCAGTGCGGTCCGCATCGCCGCTCGCGCGCGCTTGCGGTCACCGGCGGCGTCGTAGACGATGCCCAGTCGGTACCAGCCGCGCCAGTCCTCGGGGTCGGCCTCGACGGCGTCCCGGTACCGCGGGAACAGCTCGTCGGCTGCCTCGCGCGTGGGGCGCCCCGACGGGCGGACGGGGACGACGTCGTCCGGGGTCGCGCCCTCGCGCTCGAGCCGCGCGCCGAGCCGTGTGATGCGCAGCCCGAAGCGGACCTCGAGCACGAGCAGCAGCGCGCCGATCGCCGCGACGACGAACAGCGCGACGCCGATGCCGATGCCGATCGGCTGCCCGGTCGCCACGAACGCGACCGCACGCTGACCGACGAGCCCGATGTAGAGCGCGAGCAGCAGGGTCATCAGCGCCGCACCCCAGAACGGGGAGCGGAGGGACCGCCAGGTCGACGTCACGGCTGGCCGATGCCGAGGACGCTGCCGAGCCCGACGGCCAGGCCGCGGGCACCGACCACGGCGGACAGCGCCGCGCGGACGCCTGCGACGTAGGCCACGTCGTCGTTCGTGTCGTGGCGGATCGTGACGGTCTCACCGGGGCCGCTCAGCAGCACGTCCTGCACCGCCTTCACACCCGGCAGGCGCAGGGAGTGGATCGGGACGCTCGCCACCTGCTGCCCGCGGGCACGCTGGTCGACGTGCGGGGCGTCGACGGGGCCGACCTCGCGACGGGCGTCCGCGATGAGCTCGGCGGTCCGGACGGCGGTGCCCGACGGGCTGTCGATCTTGCCCGCGTGGTGCGTCTCGACGATCTCGACGGACGGGAACCACGGCGCGGCGATCGTGGCGAGGTGCGTGGCGAGCACCGACCCGATCGAGAAGTTCGGGACGACGAGCACACCCTGGTCGGGCCGCGCCTCGAGCCCGGAGCGGAGCGTCGCGAGGCGGTCGAGCGACCAGCCGGAGGTCCCGACGAGGACGTTCGCGCCGCTCGCCAGGGCGTGGTCGACGATCGCGGGGCTCAGCGCCGGGACGGTGACGTCCACCACGACGGCTGCTCCGCCGAACGCCGACGGCGGTGCCTCGTGCACGGCGTCCTTCGAGGACAGCGACGCGACGAGCTCGAAGCCGTCGAGCGACTCCACGACGGAGGCCACCAGGCCCCCGAGACGACCGGTGGCGCCGACGACGGCGACGGGAGTGACCATGGCTCCATCCTAGGATCGACGCATGCCGCTCCAGGTCAGGTCCGTCCCCGCCGACGCACCCGAGGTCGACTCGCTGCTCGACGCCTACCTCGACGAGCGCGAGGCGACCTTCCCGAGTGCGCAGGGCTCGTACTCGCGGAAGCGCACCCCGGCCGTCGAGTTCACGGCGCCGAACGGCGTGTTCGTGGTCGCGTACGAGGTCGACGAGGACGGGGCGCTCCCGATCGGGTGCGGCGGCCTGCGACGGATCGCCGCCCGTGCGGACGGCGATGCCACGCCGGACGACGACGCACGGTTCGAGGTGAAGCACGTCTACGTCTCCCCCGCCGGACGGGGTCGGGGCGTGGCGACCGCGGTGATGGACGCACTGGAGGGCGCCGCGCGGGACCTCGGCGCGACGAGCGTCGTCCTCGACACGAACGACTCGCTCGTCGCCGCGGGTGCGATGTACCGGAGCCGCGGGTACGAGCGCACCGCGGCGTTCAACGAGAACCCCAACGCGACCGCCTGGTACCGCAAGCCGGTGCGCTGACCGGTGTCGTGCCTCCCGGCCGGCCCCGTGGCGCGCTGGGTGGCGGGCCGCTAGACGGGTTGTTCGACCGGCAGACCCGTGCGGAGCTCCACCGGCAGGTGGGCCAGGTCGTTGAGGGTGACCACCTCGGCCGGCTTCGCGGAGCGGATCCGGATGATGGTGAGTGCCGTGTGCGCCACGTTGGTGCCCATCCAGCGCCACTCCGGTGCCTGGAAGGCCTCGCGGACGAACCAGCCGATCACGGCGTTGTGCGTGATGAGCAGGTCGTGGCGGTCCTCGCGCGCCGGGGTGAACCACTCGGCGACGGCGTCGCCCATCTGGGCCTGCCCGGCGACGATCTCCTCTTCCGTCACGCCGCCGTACCAGCCCTGGTACGCGTGCGGCATGTCCGGCGTCGGTCCCGACGGGATGCAGTCGAAGAGCAACGTCGAGGGCTCCGGCTGGATCGAGGGCAACCGCTGCGCGAGGTACGCAGCCGTCTCGCTCGGGGCGTCGAGCGGCGAGTGGTACACGCCGTCGAAGGGCACCCCGCCGAGGCGGTCGGCGACGAGCACTGCCTGGCGCTTGCCGCGTTCGGAGAGCTTGCCGTCGCGGAGTCCGTGCTCGGCGTCCTGGTGTTCGCCGTGCCGGACGAGGTACAGGTAGTGCGACACGTCCGTCACCCCTCGACGCCGATGGCCGCGGCGAGTTCGTCCCGCTGCACGGCTCCCACCACCGAGGTGATCGTGGGTCGGGTGAGCAGGTCGCGCGCCAGGTCGAGCACGTCGCCGGCGGTGACCCGGTCGACCCGCTGCAGCGCGGTGCCGAGGTCGGTGAACTCCCCCGTGCCCAGTTCGGACCGGCCGAGGCGGGTCATCCGGGCGTCGGAGTCCTCGAGCGAGAGCGTCAGGGCTCCCTCGATCTGGCCCTTGGCGCGGCGGAGCTCGTCCTCGGTGATGCCGTCGTCGACCATCCGCGCGAACTCGGCGTCGATGATCTCGACCACGCCGGCGACGTTGTCCGGGGCACAGCCGGCGTAGACGCCGAAGGCGCCGTTGTCGAGGTAGGCCGGGGCGAAGGAGGACACGGCGTAGGCGAGTCCGCGGCGCTCGCGGACCTCCTGGAAGAGGCGCGAGCTCATGCCCCCGCCGAGCACGGCGTTCAGCACGCTGAGCACCGGGCGGCGTTCGTCGCGGAGGTCCAGCCCCTGCGAACCACGGAGCATGCTGACCTGCTCGGTCGGCCGGTGCGCGACGGCGAGGCGCGGCACCGCCGGGTCGGCGACGGGCTGCGGAGAGCGCCGGGCGAGCGGCGAGGCCCGCGGGGCGTCGCGGAAGACGCGCTCGACGAGTTCGCGGAAGCGGTCGTGGTCGACGGCACCAGCGGCGGTGACGACGATGCCGTTCGGTGCGTAGTGCTCCCGGTAGTGGTCGAGGACCTCGTCGCGCCCGACGGCACGGATGCTCTCGGGTGTCCCGCCGATCGGACGGCCGAGGGGGTGCCCGTCGAAGGCAGCGGCGAAGAAGGCCTCGCCCGCGACGTCCGCCGGGTCGTCGGCGGCCATCGCCAGCTCCTCGAGGATGACGCCGCGCTCGACGGCGAAGGCGTCCGCGTCGAGCACCGAGCCGGTGACCATGTCGCCGATCACCTCGACCGCCATCGGGACGTCGGTGTCCCGGACCCGCGCGTAGTAGCAGGTGTACTCCTTGGCGGTCGCGGCGTTGTGCTCACCGCCCACGGAGTCGAACGCGATGGCGATGTCGAGTGCGCTGCGTCGACCGGTGCCCTTGAAGAGCAGGTGCTCGAGGAAGTGCGTGGACCCGAACTGCCCTTCGCGCTCGTCACGGGACCCGACACCGACCCAGAAGCCGAGGCTCGTGGAGCTCGCCCCCGGCACCGACTCGGTGAGGACCCGGACACCGGACGGCAGCACGGATCGACGGACGAAGGCACCACCGGACGTCAGGAAGGACGTGTCCTGGGCCTCGAGCGGCAACGGCACTGGCTGGTTCATCGCAGGAGAGCCTACTGACCCGGCGGGGCCGATCATCCAGATTCCACAGGCTCGCGGCGCGTGCCTCGAACTGGGGTACATTCGAGGAGGATAGAAAGACTCGTCTGTCTGTCCTCACTGTGGTACAGTCGTCACATCGGGTCGGAAGCCCCCCTAGATTCCGACCCGGTGGCTCGGGACATCAGTCCTGCGCGGCGGAGTCCCCCCACTCCCCCGCGGAGCCGATGAGTCCGAGGAGCAGCGCTGTGACGGTCGATTCCCCCCAACCGGCCGTCCAGCGTCTCCCCGGCCCGAGCACGAACCTCGCGTCGCCGGACGGGTCGAGCGTCCCCCCGGCTCCCCGCTCCGGCGGCGCGAAGGTCCGCATCCTCGAGACCGCGTCGAGACTCTTCTACGAAGAGGGCATCCGCGGCGTCGGCGTCGACCGCCTGATCTCCGAGGCGAGCGTCACGAAGGCGACGTTCTACAAGCACTACGGGTCGAAGGACAACCTGATCCTGGCCTACATCCGGGCGCAGGACGAGCGGGTGCAGCAGGCCTTCGCGCGCCTGGTCGAGGAGGCAGCCTCCCCGGTCGAGGCCGTCCGCGCCTGGGTCTCCGCCGTCTCGGACGACGTCGGCCGACCGGACTTCCGCGGCTGCGCCTTCCTCAACGCCGCTGCCGAGTACCACGATCCCCGCGACCCGGTCCGCCAGGTCGTCGCCGCGCACCGCGACTGGTACACGGAACAGCTCTTCGCGCTGCTGCAGCGCGCCGGACACCCGATGCCGGGCGACGGCGCCGATGAGCTCATGCTCGCGCGCGACGGCGTCATGGCCGGTGCGTACGCCGGCGACGCCATCGCGGCCACCGCCGCGCTCGGGCGGGTCGTCGAGCGCGTCATCACGCGCTGACCGGGACGGGCGCGTCCGACGCCTCCCGGGTGGGCAGCGGACGGCCGGGAGGCACGTGGCGGCGCCGTCCCGCGCCTCCCGTCCGTCCCATCCACGGGACAGGACGCGGGTGTTGGCTGGACGCATGGCCAACGACCCCAACTGGAACCTCCCCGAGGTCCCCTCGTTCACCCTGACCAGCCCCGACTTCAGCGACGGTGGCGCACTGCCCGACTGGGCACGCGGCTCCGACGCCGGTGGTGAGGACCGCTCCCCCGCGCTCGAGTGGTCCGGCGCCCCCGACGGCACGCAGAGCTACGTGCTCACCGTGTACGACCCCGACGCGCCGACCGGCTCGGGCTTCTGGCACTGGAGCCTGACGGACGTCCCGGCCTCGACCACGTCGCTCCCGCAGGGCGCCGGCACCGACGACGCGCTGCTGCCCGCCGAGGCGCTGCGGCGTCGCAACGAGTACGGCACGGACACCTTCCTCGGTGCCGCCCCGCCCGCCGGCCACGGTCCGCACCGCTACGTCTTCACCGTCAGTGCCCTCGACGTGCCGGTGCTCGAGGCCCCCGCCGACGCCACGCCGGCGGTCGTCGGCTTCCTGCTCCGCGAGCACCTGCTCGGCCGCGCGCAGCTCACCGGCACACAGGAGACCCCCGCTTCCTGACGCCGCCCGGGACACGGCGACGGCCGCAGCTCCAGCAGGAGCGGCGGCCGTCGTCGTGTCAGCAGCGCGAGGCGCGAGGGATCAACCCTCGGCGTTGTCCTCGGTGTGCTTCTCGTGGCCCTCGCGGCCCTCGGTGTCCACCTCGTCGGCGACGACCGGCGCGAGCGAGAGCTTGCCGCGGTCGTCCACCTTGGTGACCTCGACCAGGACCTTCTGGCCGACGCCGAGCACGTCCTCGACGTTCTCCACGCGCTTGCCACCGGCGAGCTTGCGGACCTCGGAGACGTGGAGCAGACCGTCGCGGCCCGGGAGCAGCGACACGAAGGCACCGAACGTCGCGATCTTGACGACCGTGCCGAGGAACTGGTCCCCGATCTCCGGGTTCGTCGGGTTCGCGATGGCGTTGACCTGCGCACGGGCGGCCTCGGCCGACGGGCCGTCGACGGCGCCGATGTAGACGGTGCCGTCGTCCTCGATCGAGATGTCGGCGCCGGTCTCGTCCTGGATCCCGTTGATCGTCTTGCCCTTCGGGCCGATCAGCTCGCCGATCTTGTCGACGGGGATCTGCACCGAGATGACGCGCGGAGCGGTGTCCGCCATCTCGTCGGGGGCGTCGATCGCCTCGGTGAGCACACCGAGGATGGCCGAGCGGGCCTCCTTGGCCTGCTTCAGCGCGGCGTCGAGGACCGACGACGGGATGCCGTCGAGCTTCGTGTCGAGCTGGATGGCGGTGACGAACTCGGAGGTACCGGCGACCTTGAAGTCCATGTCGCCGAGGGCGTCCTCGGCACCGAGGATGTCGGTCAGCGCCGCGTAGCGGGTCTGGCCGTCGACGGTGTCGGAGACGAGGCCCATCGCGATGCCCGCGACCGGCGCGCGCAGCGGCACACCGGCGTTGAGGAGCGACAGGGTCGAGGCGCAGACGGAGCCCATCGACGTCGAACCGTTGGAGCCGAGGGCCTCGGACACCTGACGGATGGCGTAGGGGAACTCCTCGCGCGACGGCAGCACCGGCACGAGGGCGCGCTCGGCGAGGAAGCCGTGCCCGATCTCGCGACGCTTCGGCGAACCGACGCGACCGGTCTCACCCGTCGAGTACGGCGGGAAGTTGTAGTGGTGCAGGTAGCGCTTCTTCGTGACGGGCGACAGCGAGTCGATCTGCTGCTCCATCTTGAGCATGTTCAGCGTGGTGACGCCGAGGATCTGCGTCTCGCCGCGCTGGAAGATCGCCGAGCCGTGGACGCGCGGGATCACGGCGACCTCGGCGTCGAGCGGACGGATGTCGGCGAGGCCGCGACCGTCCATGCGGACCTGCTCGGTCAGGATGCGGCCGCGGACGACCTTCTTCGTGACCGACTTGTACGCTCCGCTGACCTGGCCGTTGGCGGACTCGGGGAGCTCCCCGGCCTCGACCTTGGCGGCGACGGCCTCCTTGACGCGGGCCTTCAGGGCGTCGTCCTTGTCCTGACGCTCGAGCTTGCCGGCGATCTGGTAGACGTCCTTGAGCTCGTCGAGGGCGAGGGCCTCGACGGCGGAGTAGACCTCGGGGGCGTACGGCGGGAAGACCGGGTAGTCCTGGATCTCCTTGGCCGACTGTGCGGCCATCTTCGCCTGCGCCTCGACGAGGACCTTGAGGAACGGCTTGGCCGCCTCGAGGCCCTGCGCGACGATCGCCTCGTCGGGCTTGGTGGCGCCGCCCTGGATGAGGCCCCAGGCGTGCTCGGTCGCCTCCGCCTCGACCATCATGATCGCGACGTCCTCGTTGCCCTGGTCGTCGGTGACGACACGGCCGGCGACGGTGAGGTCGAAGACCGCTTCCTCGAGCTGCGAGGCCTTCGGGAACGCGACCCACTGGTCACCGATGAGCGCGAGGCGCACACCGGCGATCGGGCCCGAGAACGGCAGACCGGAGATCTGCGTCGACGCGGACGCCGCGTTGATCGCGAGCGCGTCGTAGAACTCGTCCGGCGCGATGCTCAGGACGGTGATGACGATCTGGACCTCGTTGCGCAGGCCGTCGACGAACGACGGGCGCAGCGGCCGGTCGATGAGACGGCAGACGAGGATCGCCTCGGTGCTCGGACGGCCTTCGCGACGGAAGAACGAACCGGGGATCTTGCCGGCGGCGTACGAGCGCTCCTCGACGTCGACCGTCAGCGGGAAGAAGTCGAAGCCCTCACGCGGGTGCTTGCCGGCGCTGGTGGCCGAGAGGAGCATGGTCTCCTCGTCGAGGTACGCGGCGACCGCGCCCTGGGCCTGCTGTGCGAGGCGGCCGGTCTCGAACCGGACGACGCGCTTGCCGAACTTGCCGTTGTCGATGACGGCTTCGGCGAACTTGATCTCGGGACCCTCCAAAAGGGTGCCTCCTTGACGTGTTCGGCAGACCTGGGCGACGGCACTCGTGGTGCGTGCGCGCCGAGGGGTCGGGGCGCATGTCTGGCCAGCAGTAGAAGCACTCGGGACTCCGAACGGCCCGCGAGCCACCACCGATGACCAGCTCCGTGCCCGGTCTGCGCAGTGTTGTGTGCCAGCTCCGCGATTGTGACGTCCGGAGCGTGACGTCCGGAGAACGGTCCCCGGACGATGAGGACTTTACCAGTCCTCAGGCACCCGGCGGGTGTTGCTCCTGGCGAACGGGCGTGTCCCCGGTAGCCTGCCGACATGCGCACCAGCCCTCCCCGGCGCGTGCTCGTCGCGGCCGCCGTGGTCGTGGGCGCGCTCGTCGCACCGGTCGTCACCGCCCTGCCCGCGAGCGCGTCGACGACGGAGTACCCCACGTGGCAGGACGTGCAGCGCGCGAAGGGGGACGAGCAGGCCGCGGCCGCAGAGGCGACGAAGGTGCAGGCGGCACTGCGGTCCGTGCAGGCCGACGCCGCGGCGAAGTCGCAGACCGCCCTCGACGCCTCCGAGGCCGCCGACCGTGCCGAGGCGGACCTCGCGTCGGCGACGCAGACCGCCACGGCGCTCCGGTCCCAGGCCGACACCGCCGAGCGCACCGCCACCCAGGCGCAGGACCGTGCGGGGCAGCTCGCCGCGACCCTGTACCGGGACGGCAGCCAGAACGCGATGACCACGCGCATCGCCACCACGGACGACCCGGACCAGCTGCTCTACCAGCTCGGCGCCGTCGACCAGCTCTCGAGCACGTGGGAGGGCGTCCTCGAGGACGCCTCGGTCGCCGGCCGCACGGCGGAGTCGCTGCACGACCAGGCCGAGCGCGCCGAGTCCGAGCGGAGCACCCTCGCCGCCGCCGCCGAGGAACGGTCCGCCACGGCCCGGACGGCCTCCGACGCCGCCGAGCGGGCCGTCGCCGACACCCAGCAGCACAGCGACGAGCTCTACGCGCAGCTGGCCACCCTGAAGGACACCACCGCCACGACCGAGCAGCGGTACGAGCTCGGCGTGCAGGTCGCCGCACAGAAGGCCGCGCAGCAGCGGGCGCGCGAGCGAGCCGCCGCAGCCCAGCGCGCGGCGGCGGCAACCGCCCCCTCGGCCCCGGCGCCGGTCGCGACCAGCGGCGGGACCGACACGTCCTACCCGAGCACGGGCGGCGTCACGGTCGACCCGGCCGGTGCGCAGGCGTACGCCCGCAGTGCGATCGGCGCCTACGGCTGGGGCGGCGACCAGTTCTCGTGCCTGGTCTCCCTCTGGAACCAGGAGTCGGGCTGGCGGGCCAACGCCCTCAATGCCTCGAGCGGTGCGTACGGCATCCCCCAGTCACTGCCCGCGAGCAAGATGGCGGTCGCCGGGGCGGACTGGCGGACGAACGCCGCCACCCAGGTCAACTGGGGGCTGGCGTACATCCACGACGCCTACGGCTCGCCCTGCGCGGCGTGGAACCACGAGATGAGCGTCAACCCGCACTGGTACTGACCGGCCGACACCGTCCGGTACCGCGGGTCAGTGGCCGAGGCCACCGAGCAGGGACGCGAAGTCGGTCGGCGCGGCGAGCGTCTCCTGCTGCGGCGTCCGCCGGGAGGCGCGGATCGCCCAGGCCAGGTCGACCCCGGCCCGGCGGATGCGTGCGTCCAGCGCGGCGGAGTCCGCCTCGCTCCCCCAGTCGTCGGTCGCGGCGAAGACACCGGTCGGTACGACGGCGGCGCGCAGGTACGCGAACACCGGGCGGAGGGCGTGGTCGATCGCGAGCGAGTGCCGTGCGGTGCCCCCGGTCGCCGCGAGCAGCACCGGCAGGTCGGTCACGCCGTCCTTGTCGAGCACGTCGAGGAACGACTTCGCCAGACCGCTCATCCCCGCGGTGAAGACCGGGGTGACGAAGACGAGCGCGTCTGCCTCGAGCACGGTGCGCTGAGCGGCGGCCAGGCCCGGTGCGGCGAACCCGGTGAGCATCGCGTCGACGATCTCGTGGGCGATCGGACGCAGCTCGACGTGACGGACGTCCACCGTGCCTCCCGGCTGGTCGGCCGAGACGGCGGTGACCGCGGACGCGGCGAGCCGATCCGCGAGCAGGCGGGTGGAGCTGGGCTCGGAGAGCCCGGCGGAGACGACGGCGATGGTGGTCATGACAGTTCCCGACTTTCGATGCGTTTGCATGAACATCGTACCGAACCGTGACCGGGGCGCAACCATTCCCGGTCGTGGCCGGCCGGGGACGAGGAACGCCCCGGTCCTCACGAGGAGGACCGGGGCGTTCGGTCACGCAGTGTCTGCGAGTCGACTAGCGACGCAGGCCGAGGCGCTCGATGAGCGCACGGTAGCGGCTGATGTCGACGTCGGAGAGGTACCCGAGGAGACGGCGACGCTGACCGACCATGAGCAGCAGACCACGACGCGAGTGGTGGTCGTGCTTGTGCTCCTTGAGGTGCTCGTTCAGGTCGTTGATGCGACGCGTCAGAACGGCGACCTGGACCTCGGGGGATCCGGTGTCGCCCGGGTGGGTCGCGTACTCTTCGATGATCTCCTGCTTGACCTTCGCGTCAAGTGCCATGGATGATCCCCTTCCTGTCCGTTGCGCGGTGCTCATGCCTGATGCATGGGCGCTCTTTGTCCGCGGCCGTTCGACGGCAACCGGACGAGACTACCAGAGATCAGGCAGGGCGGGCGCGCAGCCGCTGCCGTCGCGGCACCGGCAGCAGGCTCCGGACGAGCCCGACGAGGGTGGCACCGAGCAGCCCGCCGAGACCGTTCGACAGCACGTCCCGCGGATCCGCGACCCGGTACGGCAGGAAGCGGGCCTGCGCGAGCTCGATCCCGACCGACAGGACGACCGCGACCACGGCGCCCAGCAGCCACCAGCGACGCGGCAGCCACAGCGCCGCGATCATCCCGACGGGGACGAACATCCCGATGTTCGCGAGGAACTCGACCCGGTCGTAGGTGAACCAGGCACCGTGCGGCAGCTGCTGCAGCCAACCGATCACGTGCAGCACGAGCTCGTCCTGCGCATGCGTGAAGACCCGCGGCGTGAGGGTCATCCGCCAGATCACCCAGGCGTAGCCGGCGGTGAGGGCGAGCAGCAGGAGCTTCCGGAACATCCGGTCAGTATCGCTGCCGGCTCCTGGCAGCCGGCCGCGCCCCACCTGGGCAGACGCCGGGCCACCCTGGCACGACGCTGTGGCCTGCTGCCAGCATGGACGCATGCCGGAGCAGGGGACGCGCGGCCGCACCAGGGGCAGCGGACGACGACAGTGGGCGGTGCTCGCCGTCGGAGCGGTCGTCGCCGTGGCCGTGGGCGGGCTCGTCCTCTCCACGGTGTCGGGGTCCGACGACGGTCCGGACGGCACCGGCACCCCCGGCGCGACGACGACGAGGAGCAACGGTGTCGAGCCGGGCCGGGCGATCGCGGAGCGCGAGTCGGCCGCGGCCGCGTTCCCGGGCGGCCTGGCCCACCAGCCGGACCAGGACGGACAGGCTGCGCGCCGAGCCGCCGAGGCCCGAGCGGACGGCGAACGCGCGACCGCCGAGCAGATCGACGTCATCGCGGACCAGCCCGTCGCGACCTGGCTGACGAACCCCTCCGAGTCCGTCACCCGACAGGTCGTCCGGCGGGTGGTCCGGGGCGCCGAGCAGCAGCACCGCACGCCCGTCTTCGTCCTCTACGCGATCCCGGACCGCGACTGCGGCAGCTACTCCGCCGGCGGCACCGCCGAGGACGCCTACCTGCCGTGGGTGCGGTCGGCCGTCCGGGCGATGGCCGGCTCGCACGCGGTCGTGCTCGTCGAACCGGACTCGATCGCGCAGATCCACGTCTGCGAGCGCCTCGGTCGGGAGCGCCTGCGACTGCTGGACCGCGCCGTGGACGAGCTCGCCGGACACGGGTTGACGGTGTACCTCGACGGCGGCAACGAGGACCGGGTCCCCGTCACCGAGATGGCACGGTGGCTGCGGGCGGCCGGGGTCGACCGGACGCAGGGCTTCGCGACGAACGTCTCGAACTTCTACCGGGTGGACACGGAACGCGCGTACGCCGACCGGTTGGCGGACGCGATCGGTGGCGACCCGCACTTCGTGATCGACGTCTCGCGGAACGGGCAGGGCTGGCGCGGCACCTGGTGCAACCCCGAGGGTGCGGGACTCGGACAGGCACCGCACGTCACGGCGGGGTCCACCCGGCTCGACGCCCTGCTCTGGGTGAAGACGCCCGGGCTCAGCGACGGCACCTGCAACGGCGGACCGGCGGCCGGGCAGTGGTGGGAGTCGTACGCCCTGGCGCTGGTGGAGCACCGCCAGCGCGACTGACCCGCCGGGCCCCCGCAGCCGCAGCCGGCCAGCCGCTCCGGACCGGGCAGCACCGTCGTCGGTCGTCGGTGGTTCCATGGCGCCATGACCGCCACCCGCCGCCACTCCGTCGTCCCGCCGTACCTGCTGCGCGCCGTCGCCGCCGCGTCGGAGCACCCCCGCGCGGCCTCGGCGGCACGGACCGCGCTCGCCGAGATGGACGTCGTCACCGCTCCGAAGCACGAGCACCGCGTCCGACCGCAGGGCATCAGCGGCACGGTCGACCGATCGCCGCAGCGCACCGTCGCCGACGCGCGCGGCACGACCACCCTGCCCGGCACGGTCGTCCGGCGCGAGGGCGACCCCGACTCCGGTGACGCCGCGGTCGACGAGGCGTACGCCGGACTCGGCGCGACGCACGCGTTCTGGCTCGACGTGTTCGGCCGGGTGTCGATCGACGGCGCCGGGCTCCCGCTCGACGCCACGGTGCACTACGGGCAGGACTACGACAACGCCTACTGGGACGGGCGGCGCATGGTGTTCGGCGACGGTGACGACGAGGTGTTCCGGCGCTTCACGGTCGCGATCGACGTCATCGGCCACGAGCTGGCCCACGGCGTGACCCAGTACACCGCCGACCTGACGTACCAGGGGCAGTCGGGCGCGCTGAACGAGTCGGTCAGCGACGTCTTCGGCTCGCTCGTCGCGCAGTACGCCGCGGGGCAGACCGCCGACCAGGCGACGTGGCTCATCGGCGAGGGGCTCTTCACCGACGCCGTGCACGGGGTGGCCCTGCGGTCGATGCGGGCCCCGGGGACCGCCTACGACGACCCGGTGCTCGGGAAGGACCCGCAGCCGGCGACCATGGCCGACTACGTCGAGACCACCGAGGACTCCGGCGGCGTGCACCTGAACTCGGGCATCCCGAACCACGCGTTCTTCCTCGCCGCGACCACCATCGGCGGGTACGCGTGGGAGGGCGCGGGAGCCGTCTGGTGGGACGCCCTGACGTCGCCCGAGACGACCGAGGACATCGACTTCGCCGGCTTCGCACGGGTCACGGTCGACGCCGCCGCGGCACGCTTCGGGCAGGGCTCGACGGAGCACGCCGCGGTCGAGGACGCCTGGCGGAGCGTCGGCGTGCTCACCGGTCCGTGACGGCGTAGAACCGGAGCATGCAGATCGTCGTCCGCCGCAGTGGTGGGTTCGCCGGCCTCTCGCGGGGATGGCGGATCGACACCGACTCGTGCGACGACCCGGACGCCTGGGACGACCTGGTCGGCGCCCTCCCGCGCGAGGCCCCGGCGCGGCGGCGGCAGGCGGTGCAAGACGACTTCACGTGGACGGTGACGGTCGCCCGCACGACCGTCACGATCCCCGGCAGCCAGCTCGACGGCCCGTGGGCGGCCCTCGTCGCGCGGGTGCGCGACGAGGGCGAGCCGATCAGTCGGTGACGTCGACCACGACAAGCCGTCGCGTCGGTCGCGTCATCGCCACGTAGACCGCGGCCGCGGCGCGTGCCGCGTCGGCGCCGACCCGGTCCGGGTCGACGAGCAGGACGCCGTCGAACTCGAGGCCCTTCGCGTCGGCTCCCGAGAGCACCGTGACCGACCCCGGCCGCGGTGAACCGAGCCCGCGGACGTCGGCGTCGGTGCGGGCGAGTCGGTCGCGGACGGCGGTGAGCTCGGCCTCGGGCACGATGACGCCGATCGTGCCCGAGCCGATGCGCTCCCGCTCGGCGTCCACGTGCTCGGCGACCGTGTCGAGCAGCGCCGCCCGGGGCACGGACACGCGGTCGACCGGGTCGCCGTCGCGCACGGCCTCGGTGCGCGTGACCGCCAGTCCGGCGGCGTCGGCGAACGCACCCGCCGCCTGCACGATGGAGCGCGGCGTGCGGTAGTTGACCGTGAGCTCGGCGATCCGGTGGTCGAGCGGCACCACGGGCGCACGTCCGCGACGGCGGCGTGCGAGCGCACCGACGACGTCGTCCCACGTGCGTGCGGCGGCCGGCGAGGAACCCTGCGCCATGTCACCGACGATCGTGAACGACCGCAGCGGGTTCCGGCGGGCGAGGACCCGCCACTGCATCGGTGAGAGCTCCTGGGCCTCGTCGACGACGATGTGCCCGTAGGTCCACTCGCGGTCCTCGGCGGCGCGCTCGGCCGTCGTGCGTGGATCGCCGCCCTCGGCGAAGGACCCCGCGACCTGCTCGGCGGAGACGATGCCCTCGACGCCCATGTTCTCGATCGCCTGGCGGGCGTTCTCGATGTCGCGGTTGCGGCTGGCCTTGGCCGCGCGCTTCGCGGCACCGCCGGTCGGGTCGAACGGCCCGAGGAGCTCGGCGGCCTCGTCGAGGAGCGGGACGTCCTCGATCGTGAAGCCCGCGCCACGCGGTCGCTGGAGCAGTGCGCGGCGTGCGGGTGTCCAGTCCGGCGTGAGCGAGGCGAGCCAGTTCGGGCGCGCGTAGAGGTCCTCGAGGAACTTCTCCGGCGGCAGCGGCAGCCACGCGGTGTTGAGCAGGACACGGGCGTCGTACGAGCTGCGGATGTCCTCGCGCAGGACCTTCTCGTCGGCCTCGTCCACCGTCGTGCCGCGGGCGCGGAGCTGGTCGGCGAGCAGGCGGGTCATCGCGTCGAGGGCGATCTTGTTGAAGGTCACCCGGGCGACGTTGTGCGGCTTCCCGCGGTCCTGCGCCCGCTTGAGGGCGTCGGCGACGAGCTGCGGTGGCACCGTGAGCCGCTCCCCCTCGACGTCGAGCACGACCGACTCGGTCGGGACGACCTGGCGGGAGCGGACGGCACGGCGGAGCAGCGACGCCATCTGCGCCGAGCCCTTCACCGCGGCGACGTCCCCGTGGTCGTGCATCGTCGCGTGCACGCCCGGGTACAGCGACCCGAGCGAGGCCATCACCACGCCGGTCTCGCCGAGCGACGGCAGCACCTGCTCGATGTACGTCAGGAACGCCGGGGACGGCCCGACCATGAGCACGCCGGAGCCCCGGAGCCGGTCGCGGTGCGTGTAGAGCAGGTACGCGGCGCGGTGCAGCGCCACGGCGGTCTTGCCCGTACCGGGGCCGCCCTGCACGATGAGGACACCCTCGAGCGCGGAGCGGATGATGCGGTCCTGCTCGCCCTGGATCGTCGCGACGATGTCGGTCATCCGACCGGTGCGCTCGGCGGTGACCGCCGCGAGCAGCGCTCCCTCGCCCTGCAGGTGCGTGCGCTCGTCGTCGTACAGGGACGCGTCGAAGACCTCGTCCTCGACGTTCACGACCGTGCGACCCTCGAGCGTCAGGTGACGGCGGGCGCGCATGCCCATCGGGTGCGCTGCGGTCGCCTGGTAGAAGGCGCTCGCACCGGGGACGCGCCAGTCGAGCAGGAGCGGTCGGTGCTCGACGTCGCGGAGGCCGACGCGGCCGATGTACCGGAACGTGTCGTCGGGCGACTCCGGCTCGGACACCTCGAGCCGACCGAAGACCAGGCGGTCGCCGACGCGGTCGAGCGTGGCGATCGTGTCCTCGTACAGGCGTGCGTAGGCGTCACGCTCGCTGCGGCTCTGGTGGTTGCCGCCGACCGCCTGGCGGCGGGTCTCGGCGAGACGCTGCTCGGCCTCGGACGTCAGCTCGTCGAGACGGGTGAAGAGACCGTCGACGTAGCTACGTTCGCGGTCGGTCTCGGTCGGTTCGGACACACGCCACCCTTCGGGAAACAGGGGTGTCCAGTGTAGTCCCGCCGGGCGACCTCCGGGGGCGACGAGACGCACGGGCGACCGGGGGACGGACGGGAGGCGCGGTGTCGGCCGACACCCCTCCCTCGCAGGCTCGGTCGGCGCGCCCCGCGCGACGCTTCGCGTCGCCGCTCAGCGGGGCGCGCCCGTCCGTCCGTGGGGGCGGCAGCCCCTACATCTCCTCGTGCGTGTCCGGGTCGCCGTCCCAGAGACGCCCGCGCTCGAGCCCGGAGATCGCGCGGACCTCGTCGTCGGTCAGCGCGAAGCCGAAGACGTCGAGGTTCTCCCGCTGCCGGTCCGCGTCGCCGGACTTCGGCACCGGGACCGCGCCGAGCTGGACGTGCCAGCGCAGCACGACCTGGCCGGGCGTCACGCCGTGCGCGGCCGCCGCGTCGAGGACCGGCTGCTCGGTGAGCAGCTCGGACTGCTTCGCGAGCGGGCTCCAGCTCTCGGTGACGATGCCGTACTCGGTGTGCACCTTGCGGAGCTCGGCCTGCGGGAAGTACGGGTGCAGTTCCACCTGGTTCACCGCCGGGGCGACACCGGTGGCGTCGATGATCGCCTTCAGGTGCTCGGGCGTGAAGTTCGAGACGCCGATCGAGCGGACCTTGCCGCTGTCCCGGAGGTCGACCAAGGCCTTCCACGTGTCGACGAACTTCCCGACCGACGGGTTCGGCCAGTGGATGAGGTACAGGTCGACGCGGTCCAGCCCGAGGTTGCCGAGCGTCTCGTCGATCGAGCGGTGTGCCTCGTCGTAGCCGTGGTGCCGCCCGGGCAGCTTCGACGTGACGACGAGGTCCTCACGGTCGACCTCCGACTCGCGCACGGCGCGGCCGACGGCGTCCTCGTTGCCGTAGTTCAGCGCGGTGTCGAGCAGCCGGTAGCCGCTCGTGATCGCCGCGCCGACCGCTGCGGTGCCCTCGTCGCCGTTCAGCCCGTAGGTGCCGAGGCCGAGCTCCGGGAAGCGGTGGCCGTCGTTCAGCTCGATGGTGGGCGCGCCGACCTGCATCAGCGGACCCCGAGCAGGTCGATGATGAAGATGAGGGTCTTGCCGGAGAGGAAGTGCCCGCCGCCGGCCGGGCCGTAGGCGAGCTCCGGCGGGACGGTGAGCTTGCGGCGCCCGCCGACCTTCATGCCGGGGATGCCCTCCTGCCAGCCACGCACGAGTGCTGCGAGCGGGAAGTCGATCGGCTCGCCGCGGTTCCACGAGCTGTCGAACTCCTCGCCGGACTCGTACTCGACGCCGGCGTAGTGCACCTTCACGGTCGAGCCGGGCTGCGCGACGTCGCCGTCACCCTCGACGATGTCGGTGATCACGAGCTCGGTGGGGGCCGGGCCCTCTGGGGCGTCGAACTCGGGCTTGCTGTTGAGGTCAGTCATGGCGTCAGTCAACCAGCTGGGGTGTGGTGGCTTCCCCGGCGGCGCGGGTGTCTCGCTCCCCGCGAACGGGCGCGATCCGTCACGCTCAGCGGACGAACGCGACACACTCCGCCCGCTCGCGTCGCCGGAGTGCGCAGATTCCGCCCGCTCGCGTCGCCGGAGCCCGCCGATTCCGCCCGCTCGGGGCGGCGCAGGCCGCAGAATGGTTCCACCGTGACACGACCTGACACCGAACCCCGCCGCCGCCTGCTCGCCGACCTCACCCCGCTCCGCCGCTCCCCCGCGTTCGCGCGGCTCTGGGCCGGCACGGCGATCGCCGGCATCGGCACGCAGATGACCACCGTGGCGGTCGGCCTCGAGGTCTACGAGATCACCCGCTCGACCTTCGCGGTCGCGCTCGTCGGCGTGATCGCCCTCGTCCCGATGATCGTCGCCGGGCTCTACGGCGGGATGCTCGCGGACGCCTTCGACCGGCGGCTCGTGGCCCTCGTGTCCGCGATCATCGCCTGGGCCGCGGTCGCGCTCATCGCCACGCACGCCTGGCTCGGGCTGCACAGCGTGGCGCTCCTCTACGTGCTCGCGACCGTCAACGCCGTCGCCGCGACGGTGAGCAACGCTTCGCGTTCGGCGATCGTCCCCCGGCTCGTCGGGACGGACCTGCTCCCGGCTGCGAGCGCCCTCGGTGGCATCGCGTCCGGGTTCCAGGTGACGGTGGGCCCGGCGATCGCCGGTGTCCTCATCGCGAGCGTCGGCTTCGCACCGACCTACACGATCGACGTCGTGCTCTTCACGTTCGCCTTCCTCGGCGTCTTCACCCTCCCCCGGATGGCGGCGGAGCACGACGCCCTCCGCCCCGGGCTGCGCTCCCTGGTCGAGGGTGCGCGGTTCCTCAGGCGGTCCCGCAACATCACGATGACGTTCGTGCTCGACATCGTCGCGATGTCGTTCGGCCAGCCGCGCGTGCTCTTCCCGGCGATCGGGGCACTGGTCATCGGCGGCGGGTCGATCACGGTCGGCACCCTGACCGCCGCCTACGCCGTCGGCGCGCTGCTGTCGAGCGTGTTCTCCGGCCCGCTCGGGCACGTGCGACGCCAGGGCGAGGCCGTCGGCTGGGCGATCACGGCGTACGGCGCGGCGATCGCGGCGTTCGGCGTCGTCATCGCGGTGGCGCACCTGCTCGGCGGTCGGTCCGGCGAGGCCTTCGGCGTCGAGATCCTGCCCGCACTCGGACTCGCGGCGCTGTTCCTCGCGGCGGCGGGCGGCGCGGACAACGTCAGCTCGGTGTTCCGGAACACGATCCTGCAGGCGGCCTCGCCCGACGGGATGCGCGGACGGCTGCAGGGCATCTTCATCGTGGTCGTGACCGGCGGCCCGCGCCTCGGCGACCTGTACGCCGGCCTCGTCGTCGCGGCCGGCATCGCGTACCCGCCGATCATCGGCGGCGTGCTCATCATCGGCCTCGTGGCACTGCTGCTCCGGCTGGTGCCCTCCTTCCGCCGGTACGACGCACTCGACCCGCACGCGAACTGACCGGCGGGTGCCGGCCCCGTCAGGTCCGAGACTCGGCCTGGCGGACGAGACTCGCGCGCGGGAACGGCGAATTTGTCCGCGGGGCCGAGTCTCGTGCAGCTGTCCGCGGACGGGAGGCGCGTGGCGGTGCCGCACCGCGCCTCCCGGCCGTCGTGGGGTCGGGTACGGTACATCGCATGCCCGACAGCGCCTCGCGCGACCTGCAGCGGACCGGCGTCCGCGCGGTCGTCCGGCGCACCTACCACTCGGTGATCCGCCACCGCGTCGTGGACGCCGCGGCCTCCCTGACGTTCTTCGCCCTGCTGACCGTGTTCCCCGCGGCGCTCGCCGTGGTGTCGGCCCTGTCCGTCGTGGACCGGCAGGGCGACAGCCTGACGGACATCATCCAGGTGCTGGGCTTCATCGTCCGCCCCGAGACCGCGCAGCACCTCGAGGGGCCGCTGCGCCAGCTGCTGACGCTCGACAACCCGTGGGTGGGCTTCTCGATCGGGCTCGTCCTGACGCTGTGGTCGCTCTCCGGGTACGCCACGGCGTTCGGACGCGCGATGAACACCGCTTACGAGGTCGAGGAGGGCCGGCGGATCTGGAAGTTCCGCAGCATGATGCTCCTCGTCACGTTGCTCGTGATGGTCGGCGGGGCGATCGCGATCGTCATCCTGCTCGGCACCCCGACGATCTCGGCGGCGATCGTCCGGCAGCTGGGGTGGGCACCGTGGATCGACGACCTGTGGAACGTGGCGAAGTGGCCCGTGCTCGCCGTCGTCCTCGTGGTGATGGTGGCGGTCCTCTACTACGCGACGCCGAACGTGAAGACCCCGCAGCTGCGGTGGGTGTCGGCCGGAGCGGCGTTCGCGATCGTGACCTGGGCGGTGGCGACCCTCGGCTTCTCGATCTACGTCGAGACGGTCGGCGGCAGCGGGAACCGGGCCTACGGGTGGCTCGGTGGCGCGATCCTGCTACTCGTGTACCTGTACATCTCGAACTTCGTGCTCGTCGTCGGCGGGGAGCTCGACTCCGAGGTCATCCGGATGCGCCAGCTCCTCGCGGGCATCGAGGCTGACGAGTCGATCCGACTGCCACTCCGCGACGTCACGCGGAACTTCACGCTCGCACGCTGGCGCGACCAGGACATCGCTGCGGCGCACCGGGTCCGGCTCGCCGCGCAGCAGCGTGCCGAGGACGAGCACGAGGAGCCCTCGCCGACCGAGGAGCACCTGCGCGCGATGTCGCACCAGGTGCGGGTCGGCGAGCCCCCGCTGCCCTAGGCTCCAGCGCTCGCGCGGCGCTCCGCACGACGCAACGTCGGCGACGCCTCGCAGCGCTGTACCGCTGCGCAGTGCCGCCGAGGTTGCGTCCCGCGGGACGGGGTCAGCGCTCGCGCGCGACCCGCTCCGCCTCGGCGTCCAACATCTCCTCGGTGACGATCGGGATCGCCCCCGTCGCGAGCTCGATGCCCGACAAGCGCGCCGGCGACAGGACCCGCTGCACCTGGTCCTCGTCCATCAGCCCCGCCGCCGTGACGAGCGTCGCGATCGGCGTCGAGGTCGTCAACGCGGTGTGCGCGATCGACGCCGCGGCCGCGTAGCCGATGTAGGGCGTCAGCGCGGTGACGACGCCGACGTTGGTGTCCACCTGCGCGGCGAGCTTGGCCTCGTTCGCCTCGATGCCCGTGACGCAGTTCACCCGGAGCGTGGCGCACCCGCTCGCCATCCACTGCAGCGACTGCAGGATCGAGTGGGTGATGATCGGCTCGAAGGCGTTGAGCTGCAGCTGCCCGCCCTCGGCGGCCATCGTCACCGTGGTGTCGGCACCGGCGACGGCGAACGCGATCTGGTTCACGACCTCCGGGATCACCGGGTTGACCTTGCCCGGCATGATCGACGACCCCGCCTGGCGTGCGGGCAGCGTGATCTCGCCGAGCCCCGCCTGCGGCCCCGACGCGAGCAACCGCAGGTCGTTGCAGATCTTCGACAGCTTGGCCGCGCTGCGCTTCACCGTGCCGGACAGCGTCATGAAGGCACCGGCGTCACTCGTCGCCTCGATCAGGTCGGGTGCGGTGACGATGTCGAGCCCGCTCGCGACCTGCAGCTGCCGACGGACCTCGTCGCGGTACTGCGGGTCCGCGGTGATGCCCGTGCCGATGGCCGTCGCCCCGAGGTTCGTCTCCGCGAGCAGCGGCGAGACCGTGCGGAGGAGCAGGACGTCCTCCTGGATGGTGTGCGCGAACCCGGTGAACTCCTGCCCGAGGGTCATCGGCACGGCGTCCTGCAGCTGCGTGCGCCCGACCTTCAGGACGTCCTGGAACGCCCGGCCGCGCTCGGCGAACGCGTCGGAGAGCAGTTCGAGCTGCTCGGTGAGCCGCCGCACCCCCAGGATCATCGCCAGCTTGATGCTCGTCGGGTAGGTGTCGTTCGTCGACTGGCTGCGGTTCACGTGGTCGATCGGGTGCAGGTACGCGTAGTCGCCCTTCTCACGCCCGAGGATCTCGAGGGCGCGGTTGGCGAGCACCTCGTTCGTGTTCATGTTCGTCGACGTCCCCGCGCCGCCCTGCACGACGTCGACGACGAACTGGTCGCGGAGGCTCCCGTCGCGGACCTCCTGCGCCGCCTGGTCGATGGCGTCGGCACGCTCGGCGTCGAGCACGCCGATGGCCTTGTTCGCCCGCGCGGCGGCCTGCTTCACGGTCGCGAGCGCCTCGACGAGGTCCGGGTACACGGCGATCGGCACCGACGTGATCGGGAAGTTCTCGAGCGCCCGGAGGGTGTTGATGCCCCAGTACGCGTCGGCGGGGACCTCGAGGGATCCCAGCGAGTCGGTCTCGGTCCTGGTGCGCGCTGCTTCGTTGCCGGTCACCCTGTCGAGGCTAGCCCGTCCGGCCGGTCGGGTCCGGCAGGCGGGCGCGCGTGGTGACCGACGACGGACGGGAGGCCCGTGGCGGCGTCGCCACGGGCCTCCCGTCCGTCAGGTGGACGTGACCGTCAGTGGAACTGCGGGACGATCAGGTAGATGCCGTAGAGCACGGCCAGGCCGGAGACGGCGAAGCACGCGACGGCGAGCGCGCGAAACGCGCGGACGCCGGGCTGGACGGTGCCGGGCTGGGGGAAGCCGGCCGTGGCGGGGCCGACGGTGCCGTCGTCCTTCACGGTGTACTTGCCGGCGCGCGTGTCGGCGGCGCTCCAGAGGCGCAGGCCGATCGAGTAGACGAGGACCACGAAGCACGCGGAGACGACCGCGACGATCGCCACGGTGAGGAATGCAAACCAGTCGATGCCCATCAGCGGCGCCCTCCGTTCCGTCCGGCCATGCGGCGCAGGGTGCGCTCACGGCTGAGCTCGGCGCGCCGCTCGGCGACCTGGGCGGCACGCTTCTTGCGCTGCATGTCGCGGAGCTCCTTGCGGGTGAAGACCGCGTTGGCGGCCACGTCCACCTCGATCGCGGCGGCCTGGTCGTGCGGCTTCCGCAGCGACCAGAGGTAGAGCCCGAGGATGACGGCTGCGCCGACGACCGCGTCGATGACGAGTCCCCCGACACCGAGCCGGGCGATGCCGGACGCGATCGCGCCGACGGCTGCGGCGGCCGGCAGCGTGATGAACCATGCGACGACGATCTTGCCCGCCGTCGACCACTGGATCTTCGAGCCACGACGGCCGAGCCCGGCGCCGATGATCGAGCCCGACGACACCTGCGTGGTCGAGAGCGCGAAGCCGAGGTGGCTCGACGCGAGGATGGTGGCTGCGGTGGACGCCTCGGCGGCGAAGCCCTGGGTGGCGCGGATCTCGGTCAGACCCGACCCGAGGGTGCGGATGATGCGCCAACCACCGGTGTACGTGCCGAGTGCGATCGCGAGCGCACACGCGACGACGACCCAGAACTGCACGCCCTGGTTCGCCGACTGCGCGCCCGAGGCGATCAGCGTCAGCGTGATCACGCCCATCGTCTTCTGCGCGTCGTTCGTGCCGTGCGCGAGGGAGACCATCGAGCTCGTGAACACCTGGCCGATGCGGAAGCCGCCGCGCTCGTTCGGGAAGACCGGACGACGGGTCACGCGGTAGGCGATGCGCGTGGCGAGGAGCGAGACCAGCGCGGCGATCACCGGCGACAGGAACGCGGGGATGATCACGACGGTCAGCAGCGCGGCGTAGTTCACGGAGTCGAAGCCGGCCCCGACGATCGCGGCACCGATGAGCCCGCCGAACAGCGCGTGCGAGGACGACGACGGCAGACCGCGCAGCCACGTGATCATGTTCCACACGACCGCGCCGATCAGGCCCGCGAAGATCATCTCCGGGGTGATCGCGACGCCACCGGGGCCGTCGTTGATCAAGCCGTGCGAGATCGACGTCGCGACGGCGGTGCTGAGGAACGCACCGACGAGGTTGAGCACCGCGGCGACCGTGACGGCCACCTTGGGCTTCATGGCACCGGTGGCGATCGGTGTCGCCATCGCGTTGGCGGTGTCGTGAAAACCGTTTGTGAAGTCGAAGAAGAGGGCCAACGCGATGACCAGGACGACTATGAGTGTGATGTCCACCGCGGGCAAGTGTCGCAGCCGATCGGCTCCGGGGCAAACCCTGTCGTCCGCCGCCGCGCCACCCGACCTGCGGGATCGTTCAGCCTGCGAATCATGTCGATGGGAGAATGGACACCATGGACACCGCGGAACTCCTCATCCTGTTGATCGGTTCACTCGCGGTGACCGGCTTCGCGCGGGCCAAGGGGCTGCCCGCGCCGCTGCTCGTCACGGCCGTGGCGCTCGCGGTGTCGTTCCTGCCGGGCCTGCCGGAGATCGAGATCGACTCCGAGGTGATCCTCACCGTCGTCCTGCCGCCGCTGCTCTACTCCGCCGCCCTCGACGTGTCGTGGCAGAGCTTCCGGCAGTCCATCAAGCAGATCCGCCGTCTCGGTATCTTCCTCGTGATCGTCACTGCGCTCGCGGTCGCCCTCGCCGCGTACATCATCATCCCGGACATGGACTGGCCCGCGGCGATCCTGCTCGGCGCCGTCGTCGCCCCGCCGGACGCGGTGTCCGCCGCGGCGATCGGCCGGAAGCTCGGACTCCCCCGCCGGGTGATGACGGTCCTGTCCGGCGAGAGCCTCATCAACGACGCCGCGTCCCTCACCCTCGTGCGGGTCTTCACGCTCATCGCGGCGGGGACGTCGCTGACGATCTGGCAGGACCTCGGCATCTTCGGGCTCGCGATCGGTGTCGGCCTGGCGGTGGGCATCGTCCTCGGCGTCGCCGTCCACTGGATCCGGATGCGCATCAACGACCCGGTCGTCGAGACGATCATGAGCATCCTGCTGCCCTTCGTCGCGTACGTCCTCGCCGAGCACCTCTCCGGCTCCGGGGTCATCGCCGTGGTCACCGCGGGGCTGTACATCGGCTACAACTCGCCGAAGGAGGGCTACGCGACCCGGCTGCAGGAGCGCCCGCTGTGGACGAGTGCGGACGTGATCCTCGAGGGGTTCGTCTTCGCCCTCATCGGCCTGCAGCTGAAGACCGTCGTCCAGGACCTCGTCGAGAGCGACCGCAGCCTGACGCAGACCCTCACCGCGGCGGCCGTCGTCCTGGTCGTCGTGATCCTCGTGCGACCGCTCTTCGTGTTCGAGTCGTACGCGCGCAACCGCTTCAACGGCCGGTGGCTGCGGCCGTTGCGCGTCCGACTGTCCCGCGGTCACCCGTCCCTGCGCTGGCTGCGCGGCTCCGCCGAACCGAAGCTGAACTGGCGGGAGCTCACCGTCATCTCGTGGACCGGCATGCGCGGTGTGGTGACCCTCGCCGCGGCGGTCTCCGTCGTCGGCAACTCGGTCGACGTCAAGGCGCAGGACACCATCTTCGTGATCGCCTTCGTGGTCACCGTCGGCACGCTCCTGCTCCAGGGGCTGACCCTGCCGTTCGTGATCCGGGCGCTGAAGGTGCAGGACCCGGCCGAGGGCGAGGCGGACGTCCGGAGCGAGATGCGCCTCAACCAGCGCACCACCGAGGCCGCGATCGCCCTGCTCGAACGGAGGCGACCGGCGTGGGCCGAGCAGTACGGCGCCGAGGCATCGGACAGCGTCGTGAACCGACTGAAGGCCCGCCTCGAACGACAGGCCGAGACGTTCCGCCGCGACGCCGAGGAAGAGGAGGTCGAGGACCGGAACGCTCCGCTGCGACTCCGCGGCGCCCAGATCCAGGACATCCGCCGCGAACTGCTCGACCGTCGCCGCGAGATCGTGCTCGAGGAACGCGAGAAGGGCAACCTCGACGAGGAGGTCATGCGCCGCGTGCTCGTGACGCTCGACGCCGAGGAACTCGCGATGGACTCGGCCCAGGCCTCCCGCAGCCGGTCCTGACCCGGCGCTGCCGGTCCCGGGCCGCCGCAGCCGGTCCTGCCCCGACAGCTCACGGGGCACGGTGAGCACGCCCGGCGTACCGTGATGCTCCGACCAGCAGAAGGAGCAGAGCGCCGAGTGAGCGAGCCGCGGAACGACGTCCCCAGGAAGAGCGACCTCCCCGATCGTGACGGAGCGCCGCGGTCGTCCGCGCCGAAGCCCCGGCAGACCCGGCCCTCGACGCGGGGCGGTTCGCGGCCACGTCGCGGTGCTCCCGTCGCCGGCAGCCGGAGCGCCGGCAGCCGTGCGGGGCGCGTGCGCCAGGCACCGGTGCCCGAGCCGCAGCGGATCAGCCGGTACCGCCGCTGGTACGGCACGCTCCACCCCTCGCTGCAGCTCATCGGGCTGCAGCTCTGGATGCCGCTGTTCTTCATCGTCGGCTTCTGCCTCTGCTACGTCTTCGCCTTCCACGCTCCCCACCCGCACGGCGTCCCCGTCGCCCTGGTCGGCAGCGACCCGACCCTCGTCGCCGCCGTCGGCAAGGCCCTGCCCGGTGAGTACGTGTTCCACACGTACGAGTCGCTGGCCCGCGCGAAGCAGGACGTCCTGGCCGGCACGATGGCCGTCGCGTACGACCCTTCGGCGAACGAGGTCTTCAAGGCGAGCGCCCACCAGTTCCAGGTCGCCTCGCTCGTCCCCGCGACGCTGACCAGCGTGCTCACCGGGATCGGAGTCGCCGCCCCGACCGTCACCGAGCTCGCACCGCTGCCCGCGTACGACGAGTACGGCACCGTCGCGATGTACGTCATGCTCGCCTGGTGCATCGGCGGCTACATGGTCGCGATGTTCATCGGCATCATGGGCGGTCCGCTGCGGCACCGCACCCGCATGACCGTGATCGTCGTCGGCGGCCTCGTGATCTCCCTGATCACGAACACGCTCGCCGGCCCGGTCGTCGGCGCGATCCACGGGCACTGGATCGGACTCGTGCTCATCGCCTGGGGCTGGATCGTCGCGATCGGTCTCGCCGTCAACGGCCTGAGCTACTTCGTCGGCCGGTTCATCGCCGCGCCCGCGATGATCTGCTTCGTCTTCCTGTCGATGCCGTCCTCCGGCGGCGCGTACCCGAAGTGGTTCATGCCGGAGCCCTTTGCGTGGCTCAACCACGTCGTGGTCGGCTCGAGCATGGTCGACATGATCAAGCACGAGATCTACGGCGTCGGCCCCGGCTTCGGTCGCGGGCTGGTCACGATGGGCTGTTACGCCGCCGCCGGGCTCGTGCTGATGTTCTTCGGCAAGCAGTGGTGGGAGCGCCGTCGCATCGCGGCGATCGTGAACAACCGCACGACGATGTTCCAGGACGCGCAGACCGCGAACCGCGAGTTCCTCGGGAAGCAGCGGGACGCCGAGCTCGAGCGCCACGGACTGACCTCGACCGAGACCGGCACGCTGAGCGTCCTGCGCGACGACGACTGGGAGGACGAGCGTGTCGCCGGCGACGTCTTCACCGGCGGTCGCGACGGGCTCGAGCAGGAGACCACCCCGACCGGACGCATCCCCGTGGTGCGGCAGGCGGACCGGTCCGGCCCGGCGCGACCGGGAGGCGCTGCCACCGGCCCCCGCACCCGTCCCGTCCCCCGCGTGGACGCGTCCGGTCGCCGCCCGGCGCCGGCAGGATCGCGCACGACGCGGACCGGCGCGCCCGACGAGCGCCAGCACGGGCGGCACGCCGAGCGCTGACGCGCGCACGCTCGGCCGCTCCCCGGAGCGCGCGTATCCTGTTCCGCATGCACCCGCGCACCGCCTGGCACCGCGTCCTCGTCACCGCCGTCGTGGCGTTCCTCGTGCTCGCGGCAGCGCTCTACGCCGCGAGCGTGTTCCTCGCCCCCGCCGACGGCCGGAACACCGCCGGGCTGTTCGTCGGCTGGGCGATGTTCGCGGTCCTCGGGGCGATCGCGGCGGGCATCGTCGACTTCTTCGTCCGCCCGCTCGGTGGTCGCAGCGGGGACGCCGACGTCCTCGCCGCCGCGGAGGAGGCGCGCACCGGCAGCACCCGCGTCCAGCAGGGTCGTGCGGGCGCCCGCTAGACGCCTTCGCCGCTGAAGCCCGAGACGGTCGCGTTGTCCTCCGCGAAGGTGAAGCGCGCCGTGACGGTCCCGCCGGCCAGCACGCCCGGCAACCAGTAGCGCGCGTCGTCCCACATCGCGTCGTAGGGCACCGCGTCGACGGGGACCCACCGCGGCTCCAGCTCGTCGCTGCCCGACGGGGTCCCCTGCCAGCGGCGGCAGACGAAGACGTCCGAGCGCTGCGACCAGGACGGTCGGAACGGGAACCGGTAGTCCAACGTGCCACGCGCCTCCAGGTCGTCCGACTCGAGCCGCAGACCGACCTCCTCCGCCACCTCGCGCACCGCTGCCGCCACCGGCGGCTCCCCCGGCTCGCGCTTGCCGCCCGGACCGACGAGGCGCCCGGCCCCGAGCCCCCGACGCTTCTCGCCGAGCAGCACCTCGGGGCCGTCGGGACCGTCACGGAGCAGGTAGACGACCACGACCGGGGCGTGCTGGGACTTCGTCTCGTCGCGTTCGGTCACGGTCCCCAGTCTGGCGGACGTGTCCGGTGGACGCTCCGCGCTGGCGTACGATCGCTGGCATGGCAGGCGTGCTGCGGGGGCACCATGGCTGAGCCCCGCAGGACCGGGCGCAGCCTCGAAGTGCTGCGCGCCGAGGCCGCCGAGGAGATCTCGATGATCGTCGAGCACCGCAGCCGTGCGGGCGAGGACCCGTGGGAGTTCATGCCGACGCTCCCGACCGTCGACGAGCAGGTCGTGCTCATCCTCCGCGCCGATGCCGTCGAGCTCGACGCCGCGATCGGGCAGCGCAGCGTGCACTGGGCGGGCCACCCGGCCTCCGGGCAGGGCACCGAGCTCGGCGAGGAGTACCACCGGCTCCGCCGGATCGCCCTGCAGCACCCCGAGCTGACGCCGGCGGTGTGGAAGCTCATGGGCGCGCTCCCCGGGCGCGACTGACGACCACCGACCCGGTGCTGCGGTTGGATGGTGGCATGACCGACACCGTCCTCGCCGTCCTCAACCAGCCCTCGCGCGACGCCGCCCCGCACGACCCCGAGGCCGACGCGTACACGTGGGCGAAGCCGCTCGAGGAGCACCTGCAGGTGCAGGACCTCGGGGCGATCCGCGGCGACGGGGTGTTCGAGACCATCACGGTGGTCGACGGGCGGCCGCAGGCGCTCGAACCGCACCTCGCCCGCTTCGTGCGGTCCGCGGCGATGCTCGACCTGCCCACGCCGGACGTCGACGCGTGGCGCCAGGCGATCGAGGCGGTGTGCGCCCGGCTCGACCCGGTGCACGAGGCCTTCGCGAAGACCGTCATGACCCGCGGCGTCGAGGGCTCGGGTCGCCCGACCGGCTGGGTCTACGCGGCACCGTCCGGCGACCAGACGCCCGCGCGGACGGCGGGCATCGCCGTCGTGACGCTCGACCGCGGCTACCGGCACGACGTCGAGCGGACCTCGCCGTGGTTGCTGCAGGGCGCGAAGACGCTGTCGTACGCGGTGAACATGGCGGCGCTCCGCGAGGCCGAGCGCCGCGGAGCGGACGACGCGCTCTTCGTCTCGACGGACGGGTACGTGCTCGAGGGCACCCGCGCGAACCTGGTGATGTCCGTCGACGGCAGGTTCGTGACGCCGCGGACCGACATCGGCATCCTGGCGGGGACGACGCAGGCCGACGTCTTCCGGTTCGCCGAGGGCGAGGGCATCGCGACCTCGTACGAGCTCGTCACGCTGGCCGACCTGGAGGCCGCCGACGCCCTGTGGCTGCTGTCGAGCGTCCGCCAGGCGGCACCGATCCGGTCCGTGAACGGCGTCGCGCGGGAGATGGACCTGCCGATGACCGAGCGCATCAACGACTTCCTGCTGTCCCGCGACGCCTGACGCTCGGCGCCCCCTCCGCGGAACGCAACGTCGGCGGTTGCGCGCAGCGGTACGGCGTTGCGAGCAACCGCCGAGGTTGCGTCTTGCGGACGGGAGGACCGTGGCGGGGCCGCCACGAGCCTCCAGACCGTCATCCGGTCACCAGCGCGGCGTGGTGACGCCCGTCCCGTCGGCCCACTCGTACACGGACGCGCCCTCGATCCAGACGCGCGTCGCGCGGCTGGTCGCGGCCAGCGGGTCGCCGTCCCACAGGACGAGGTCGGCGTCGAAGCCCGGTGCGATGCGGCCGACACGGTCCCCGAAGCCGAGGAAGGCCGCGGGGTTGGTGGTGAGGGCCTCGAGCGCGGTCTGCCAGGGCAGGCCCTCCTTGACGGCCGCCGTGGCCTGGTCGACCAGCATCGCGATCGGCACGACCGGGGCGTCGGTGGTGATGGCCACGCGGACACCGGCGGCGGCGAGCGCCACGACGTTCGGGATGCCGCGGTCGCGGAGTTCGACCTTCGAGCGGCTCGTGAACAGCGGGCCGTAGATCACCGGGACGTCGCGCTCGGCGAGCAGGTCGGCGATCTTGTGCGCCTCGGTGCCGTGGTTGACGACGAGCCGGTACCCGAACTCGTCGGCCAGGCGGAGCGCGGTCGCGAGGTCGTCGTGCCGGTGGACGTGCTGGTCCCACGCGAGCTCGCCGTCGAGCACCCGGACGAGCGTCTCGTTCGTCAGGTCGCGGGTGAACGGCTCCCCCTTCGCGGCGGCGGCCGCACGGGCGGCGCGGTAGTCCTGCGCGGCGACGAACGCCTCGCGGACGACCTTCGCCACGCCGAGGCGCGTCGACGGCGTCCTCCCCTTGTCGCCGTACACGCGCTTCGGGTTCTCGCCGAGGGCGCTCTTGACGCTGACGGCGTCGGAGATGAGCTGCTCGTCGATCGTGCGACCACCCCAGGTCTTGATCGCGACGGTCTGCCCGCCGATCGGGTTGCCGGAGCCGGGCTTCACGACGATGCTCGTGATGCCGCCGGACAGTGCGTCGCGGAACCCCTCGTCGTCGATGTCCACGGCGTCGATCGCCCGCACCGCAGCCTGGTTCGGGTCGGTCATCTCGTTGGTGTCGTTGCCGGCCCAGCCGTTCGCCTCCTCGTGGATGCCGACGTGGCCGTGCGACTCGACGAACCCGGGGACGAGCCAGGCGCCGGCGGCGTCGACGACGGGGAGGCCGGGCGGCGGAGCCACGTCGGGGCCGACGGCGGTGATGCGGCCGTCCTCCACGACGACGGCACCCCCGTCGAAGGGCGGAGCGGTGACGGGGACGACGTGGGCCCCGGTGACGACGAACGAGTTGCGCATGCCACCACGGTACGGCGGAGCACCGTCGTCCCTGCGACATACCGATCCCTGGCGTCCGCGGTCGCGTCCGTCCTACCGTCTCGACACCGACGATCGACGCAGGAGGCTCCGTGTCCCGACCCCGACCACCCTGGCCCGCCCACGACACCGTCGTCCGGCCGTGGCGCAGCGCCACCCGCGGCGACCGGACCGTCCGGCAGACGGCGACCGTCACCGCTTCGGTCCCACCGTGCATCGCCGACGCGCACTGGGAGCCCGACGGAGCGACCGCGGCACTGCTCGACCGGAGCCTGACGGCGCTCCGGGCGCTCGACGAGGACGGCGGAGCCGGTCCCCTGCACCGGCTGCTCGCCCGGACCGAGGCGGTCGCGACCTCGCGCATCGAGCACGAGGACGCCACGGCCGAGGACGTCGCCCGGGCGCTGGTGGGCGTGCGCGCGAACACGAGCGCCTCGGTGATGGTGCAGGCCGGGGACGCCCTCGAGCGCCTGGTGCGGGCAGCCGGAGCCGGACACCTCGACGAGACCGCGCTCCTCGACGCCCACCGTGGTCTGCTGCGCGGCGACCCCGTGGACGGCCCGCACGCGGGTCGCTACCGCACCGTGCAGAACTGGATCGGGGGCGGGCGCACACCACGGGACGCCGACCACGTCCCACCGCCGCCCGAGTTCGTCCCGTCGCTCATGGCCGACCTGTTCGCGTTCCTCGGGCGCGACGACCTGCACCCCGTGGCCCAGGCGGCGATCGCACACGCACAGTTCGAGTCGATCCACCCGTTCACCGACGGCAACGGACGGACCGGTCGCGCGCTCGTGGCGGCGGTGCTGCGGCACCGGGGGGCGACGCGGACCGCGAGTCCACCCGTCTCGTCCGTCCTGGTCGCCGAGCGCGCCCGGTACTTCCAGCACCTGACGCAGTACCGCGAGGGACACGTCGACGCGTGGGTGCGCGACGTCGCCATCGCCGTGGGCGCGGGATCGGACGAGGCGCTCGTCACGGGGCTGCTGCTCGGCGAGGTCGCCGAGGACCGTGCGGCGACGACCTGCGCCTCCGGCCCGCACGCGGTGCTCGGGCGGGCGCTCGACCAGGACGCCGTCCTGACGGAGGACCACGCGGAGGAGCTCCTCCGCCGCGCGATCGCGCGGGGCGACGTCTCGGGGACGGCCGAGACGCTGCTCGAGACCACGGTCACCGACCTGTGCCGAGCCGGGGTCCTCCGTCCGGTGACGGCCCGTCGCCGGCGCCGTGCGTGGATCGCGCCGGCGGTGGCGGCCGAACTCGACGCCTTCGCCGAGCGCGTGCGAGCAGGTGTCGAGGCCCGGGCGCATAGGGTGGCGTGGTGAGCAGTGAGCACGCCCAGGCCACCCCGCCGACCGCCGCGAAGCGGCCCGTCACGCGGACCCACCACGGCATCGAGTTCGTCGACGACTACGAGTGGATGCGGGACAAGGAGTCACCGGAGACCCTCGCCCACCTCGAGGCCGAGAACGCCTGGACCGAGGCACAGACCGAGCACCTGACCGGCCTCCGCGACCGCATCTTCGCCGAGGTCAAGAACCGCGTGCAGGAGACGGACCTCTCCGTCCCGGTGCGCATGGGCGACTGGTGGTACTTCACGCGGACGGCCGAGGGCAGCCAGTACGGCGTGCACTGCCGCGCACCGATCACCGGCCCGGACGACTGGACGCCGCCCGCGGTCGACGAGGGTGCGACGGCCCTGCCCGGGGAGCAGGTCGTCCTCGACGGCAACGCCCTGGCCGAGGGGCACGACTTCTTCTCGCTCGGCAGCTACGACATCAGCGACGACGGGACCCGTCTCCTCTACGGCGTCGACGTCGAGGGCGACGAGCGCTACACGCTGCACGTGCGCGACCTCACGACGGGCACCGACCTCGGCGACGAGATCCCGGACACCGGCTCCGGCGCGACCTTCGACCCGTCCGGGCGCTACGTGTTCTACCCGACCGTCGACGAGTCCTGGCGTCCGGACCGCATCTGGCGGCACACCGTCGGCAGCGCCACCGGCGACGACGTCGTCGTGTTCGAGGAGTCCGACGACCGCTACTGGGTCGGCGTCGGCGTGACCCGCTCGTCGCAGTACATCGTCATCGAGCTCGGCTCAAAGATCACGTCCGAGGCACTGGTGCTCGACGCCGCCGACCCGACCGGCGAGTTCCGGGTCGTGTGGCCGCGGCGCGAGGGGGTCGAGTACGAGATCGAGCACGCCATCGTCGGCGGGAGCGACCGCTTCCTGGTGCTGCACAACGACGGCGCCGAGAACTTCGAACTCGTCGACGTCCCCGCCGACGACCCCACCTCGGAGCACGACCGCCGCGTCGTCGTCGCGCACCACACCGAGCGCCGCATCGAGTCCGTGGACGCCTTCGCCGGGCACCTGGCGCTCGAGTACCGGGCCGAGGCGCTCCCCCGCGTCGCCGTCATCCCGATCGAGGGCGACGGCTACGGCGACGCGCACGAGGTCCCCTTCGACGAGGCGCTCTTCTCGGCAGGGCTCGGCGGCAACCCCGAGTGGGAGCAGCCGACCCTGCGCATCGGGTACACGTCGTTCGTCACCCCGTCCGAGGTCAGCGACCTCGACCTGGCGACCGGCGAGGTCACGGTGCTCAAGCGACAGCCGGTCCTCGGCGGCTACGACCCGGCCGACTACGTGCAGGAGCGTGACTGGGCGACAGCCCCGGACGGCACGCAGGTGCCGATCTCGCTCGTCTGGCGCCGCGACGCGGTGGACGCCGACGGCCCGGCACCGCTGCACCTCTACGGGTACGGCTCCTACGAGCACTCCATCGACCCGGGCTTCAGCGTCATGCGCCTGTCCCTGCTCGACCGCGGCGTCGTCTTCGCGGTCGCCCACGTGCGGGGCGGCGGCGAGATGGGGCGGCACTGGTACGAGGACGGCAAGACGCTGACGAAGAAGAACACGTTCACCGACTTCGTCGCGGTCGCCGAGCACCTGATCGAGAGCGGTCGGACGAGCGCCGACCGTCTCGTGGCCGAGGGCGGCAGCGCCGGTGGCCTGCTCATGGGCGCGGTCGCGAACCTCGCGCCGGAGCGCTTCGCCGGCATCCTGGCCGCCGTCCCGTTCGTCGACGCGCTCACGAGCATCCTCGACCCGGACCTGCCGCTCACGGTGATCGAGTGGGACGAGTGGGGCGACCCGCTGCACGATGCCGAGGTCTACCGGTACATGAGCGAGTACTCGCCGTACGAGAACGTGCGCGACGACGTGCAGTACCCACGGATCCTCGCCGTGACGTCGATCAACGACACCCGTGTGCTCTACGTCGAACCGGCGAAGTGGACCGCGAAGCTGCGCGAGGTCGGGGCGCCGGTGCTGCTGAAGACCGAGATGGCCGCGGGGCACGGCGGCGTGAGCGGCCGGTACGACTCGTGGCGCGAGCGCGCGTTCGAGCTCGCCTGGTTGCTCGAGGTGCTCGGCCTGGCCGACGTGAACCCCGCGGCGGCCTCAGCGGAGCCGATCGCCGCCGGCTGAGCGGCGCCGCTGCCGATCGTCCCGCGGGAGCAACAGGACTCCACCGGAGTTCGGTGGAGTCCTGTCGCTCCCACGGAATGCTGCGCGACGCAGCGCGCCGAGCCGCGTCAGACGCGGTTGAGTGCCTGCACGGCCTGGTCGTACGAGTCCTCGGCGAGCCGCACGCGGTCCCCCGCGAGCACGCCGTACCCGAACGTCCCCTCACCACCACGCTCGGCGATGCCGGAGTGCACCCGGAGCACGTCGAGGGCGTGCAGGGAGCGCACCCGCTCGGTCAGCACGTCCGCGGCGTCCCCGATGCGCTTCCACAGCGCGTGCGGGAAGGCGTCGTCCCCGAGCACGTCCATCGCCGCCCGGGCGCGGGTCGCAGCGCGCCAGGCGGTCTCGGTCGCCGCACGGTCGGCGGCTTCACGGTCGACAGGGCCGACGCTCTCGTCGTCGTCCCCGACCGCGTTCCGGACCAGGTCACGGACGCGTGGCTTCTCGACCGCCGAGACGTCCTGAGCGACGTGCTTCGGCGACCGGAGCGCCCACGCCGTCGGCGCCGGACGCTCGACGGCGTCGTCGAGGGCGTCGAGGAGTTCGAGGTAGCGCTCGGAGTGCAGGAAGGCCGTGACCTCGCCGACCGCGACGGCACGGCGCTCGCGGGTGGCGGCGAGCACCCGCTCCCGGGTCATCGCGTCGACGAGCAGGTCTTGTGCCGGCGTCGACGCGTGGGGCAGACGCTCCACGAGGTAGTCGGCCAGCGCAGCGCGCGCCGTCACGGCGGCGAGGGCGTCCGCGGCCTCGGCTGCTCGGTCGGTCGCCGGGGTCGCCGGGAACGCAGGACGGTACGAGCCGAGCACGGCGGCGATGTCGAGGGAGGTCCTCGCCGTCTCGCGGAGGTCCGTCTCCGCCCCGGCGCGCAGCTGTCCTTCGAGGGCGAGCAGGGTCGATCGCAGCTTGCGCAGGCGCTTCGTCAGTGCCCGCGCCGCGGTGTGCTTCTCCGGCTTCTCCGCCGTGCGGAGCCGGGCGGCGGGCGCGCCCTCCAGGCCGCGGGCGAGCTTCGAGGTGACCGCCGCGGGGTGCGCGTCGATGTCGGCGAAGCGACCGTCGAGTGCGGCGAAGAGCTCGTGCGCCACCTGTTCGTCGACGCCCTCGGCGACCTCGACCTCGACCTCGCGCCAGGTGCGCGGGGTCGCGGGCGCGTGGTCGTCGAGGCGCTGGGCGACCACGCGGTCGTCGGCGAGTTCGGCGACCTGGTCGTCGTCCTCGTCGAGCAACCGCACGACCGCCCGCGTGGTGGTGATGCGGACGACGGGGCGCAGGCCGCGGCCCCGGCGCTCGGCGAACAGCGCGGCCAGGACCTCGTCGGGCACGGTGTCGGGATCGTCCGTCAGGGCGAAGTGCTGCTCGTGCCGGACGGTGTCCGACGCGGCGCGCTTGATGTGCCATCCCGCGTCCGGGCCACCCGTCCGTCGGCGGACGGTCACCCGCGAGGCGACGAGGTCGTACCGCTCGGTGTCCCAGTAGGTCGCGTCGAGGCCGAACGGCTCCTGGCGCTCCGTCCGGGCGATGCTGCCGACGCCGATGAGGTCCGGCAGGTCGTCGCCCTCGGGCATGTCGTACGTACGCTCGATCTCGAGGTGGGTGTCCGTCACGCGGTCCTGTCTACCAGGGGTCACCGGGGTTCCCCGAACCGGCGGGGTTAGCCTGGGCACATGAGCGAGACAGTCACCCGCGACGCGTTCGTGCCCGAGGCCGGCGGCGTCACGATGTTCACGACGAGCTGGTGCGGCTACTGCGCCCGGCTGAAGAACCAGATGTCGAAGGCGGGCGTGCCGTTCCGCGAGGTCGACATCGAGCAGACCCCCGGCACCGCGGAGCTCGTCGCCGAGGTCAACGGCGGCAACCAGACCGTGCCGACGCTGGTCTTCCCGGACGGCAGCACCGCGACGAACCCGTCCCTGGCCGAGGTGCAGTCGCGCGTCTGACGCGAGGCGCCGACGGCGCGCTGCACAACGAGAAGCGGGGGGGGGGCGCCCCGGGGGGGGGGGGGGGGGGGGGGGGGGGTGTCCAATAGACAGCGCCCCCCCCACCGGAGTGCTGTG
>NZ_JAQMHU010000015.1:0-88857 GCF_028307415.1 Curtobacterium uvaldense
CCCCCCCCCCCCCCCCCCCCGCCCCGCGCCCCCCCCCCCCCCCCCCCCCCCCCCCCCCCCCCCCCCCCCCCCCCCCCCCCCCCCCCCCCCCCACGACCCGCGTCGCGCACGGCACACGTCCGCGCAGGGACCGGAAGCCGGCCCTGCCGCGCAGGGATCGGGAGCCGGTCCCAGCCGCGCAGGAACCGTGAGCCGGTCCCAGCCGCGCAGGGACCGGGAGCCGGCCTCAGCCGCGCAGCGCCAGTGCCTCGCTCGTCCACCGGGCGTGCAGCAACCACGGGTCGTCCACGCCCGCGGCGACCCGTGCGACGTGCTCGAGCAGCGCGGGCGTGGTCCGGAACCACTCCGTCCCCGGGAACCGGTCGTCCGCGAAGGCCGTGTGCCGTCGTCGCTCGACGGACCGGTCGCCGCGTTCGAACGCCAGGAGCTCCTGGTGCGGCACCGCTGCGAGCCGTCGCCGCGGGTTCGCGGTCGTGCCGATCTTCACCCGGTCGCCGAAGTCGTCGCGCTGCCGGAGGTAGTAGACGACGTCGACGCGCGGCGGTGGCAGTTCGCCGTCCGGCACGTCGCCCCACCGCCACTCGCACGTCCCGCACAGCACGGCGCTCGGCCAGCGCACGCCCACGCGCGACCCGCAGACCGGGCACGGGCCCGGCAGCGCGTCCTCCGTTCCGACGTGCTCCGCCGCGACCTCGGCGACCAGGGTCACGTGTCCGCCGCAGAGCGGCAGGACGGCGGCGAAGCCGTCCGCGGACGGCGCGTCGCAATCGGGGACGCAGCAGGCGGGGACGGCAGGAGGGGTGACCACCCGGCGGACGCTAGCGTGCGCCACCGACGCGCACCGGGCCTCCCGGCCGACGCACGGAGCGGGGTCGCTCAGTCTGCCTCGATCCGTGAAGGAGCGACACCATGGCAACTCGCTCGATCCTGGGGGACCTCGCCGAGGACCCCACCACCGCACAGGCCGGCAAAGCCACCGTCACCCGCATCACCGTCCGCGAGAACACCGGCCGCTACGTCCGCGGGGAGTTCGTGAAGGACGACACCCCCACCCGCCACAACGTCGAGGCGTGGTTCGACCTCGGCGACGACGCCGCGGCCACCCTCCGCTCCGGCATGCCCGTGATCGTCGTCGGTGACGAGCACACCGAGTCCTGGGGTGAAGGGAACGAGCGTCAGTTCCGCCGGGTCCTCCGAGTCCTCTCGATCGGGCCTGACCTCCGCTACGCCGTGGCGCAGGTGCGCAAGGCCGAGCGCGAGGACAACGGTCAGTAGCGCGCCAGGGGAGGGGTGGCGCTGGCCGCCCCTCCGTCCCCGGTACGGGAGAGGATGAACCCATGACCGACGACGGCAACCGCCCGACCGTCGTGCGCGCATCCGCGTACGCGTGCACCGCGCTCGACGCGCTGCAGGCCGCCAGCGAGTTCGACGACATCAAGGGCCAGGACGTCTACGCCGCCCTCGGCGAGCTCAAGTCCGGCGTCGGCGACCGCCTCCCCACCTCGCTCCGCAACCTCGTGCGCTCGCTCGACGCGTACGACGTCCGCGAGGACGACGGCTCCGACCCGGCCCTCGCGATCGCGAAGGCAGCGGACCACCTCGGCGAAGCCGCGACCATGCTCGAGCTCGTGTGGGACCGCCTCGAGCAGGCGCAGACCGCGCTCCGCGGCCAGTCCGCCCACCAGCGACCGGACCGCACCACATGAGCTACCCCGCCGCTGTCTCCGTGGCGCAAGCGGTGTTCGTCATCGCCGGCGTCGTCCCGATCATGCTCGGACTCCGCCGCGGCGTCGTCGCAGCCGGCAGCGTCCGATGGATGCGCCGCGAGAACATCAGCTTTCGCACCGTGTGGATCGGCATGACGATCTGGTCCGTCGGCATGGTGTTCAACATCGCCTCTGCGCTCGTCTGGCCGTCCGCGTTCGGACTCATCGTCTGGGTCCTCATCGCAGCCGCGACCGTGTGGATGGCCGCGACCCTCCGGAGCCTGCAGCAGCGAGTCGATCGCGGCGAGCTGCGCGACCGCGACAACGAGCGCGGCCGCCGTTCCGACGACCAGGGCGACGCACGATGACCCCCGACGACCGACTCTTCGGCATGCAGACCCGCACCTGGGGCCTGCCGACCGAGTGGTGCAACAGCGCCATCGATGCCCTCGCCCGATTCCAGTACTCCGCCGAGGAACACCGGCAGGAAGGCGAAGCCATCCGACAGATCACCGGCCTTGAGCGGCAGACCCAACGCATCGAGGGCGCGGAGCGGCACCGGTACATCGGACTGATCGTCTACGAGACGGACCTCGACATCACCGCGCGATGGGGCACCAGCCCCACCAGCCAGGAAGGCACCGCATGAGCGACACCGCCGGCTTCGGCCCCGTCAACATGACCGCCCTCCACAACCGCGCAGCCGAGGTCGCGGAACGCGTCGTCGCGCTTCACCCGGCCATGGCTTCGCCCTGGCCGACATCATTGACCACGAACGAGATCTCGTCGCGGCGCTCGAGAACCCCGTCGCGGCGCACATGCTCGTCACCGGCACCCTTGACGGCGCAGTGAAGGCCCTCGCTCACACTCCCGATGCGCTGCAGCGCATCCGCGAGCTCGACCCCATGGACCCGCCCGGCGGCGACGTCACCCTGGACGACATGGAGACGGCGTACGCCCGCATCGAAACAGCCCTGCTCGATCGCTCGCAGCCGCACGCCACAGCAGCCGGCCGCGGTGACACGGTCGCGTTCGACGTCTTCGCTGACGACCCCGTGTCGGCCGCACGGCAGGTCATCGCTCTGATCGCTGCCGCCAACGACATCGCGACGTCGCGCCCCCTATAGCGCTCGACGGGTCACTCTCTCCGACCCGGTCGAGCCCGTCGGTACCGACTCTCTCCCGGTACCGGCACCAAAGCCCCCAGCCATTGTTTGGCTGGGGGCTTTGGTATACCTGCAGAAGGTTACTACTGCAGGGTCTTTTCCCACCCGCCGTCCTTGATCGGCTTCGAGCGGATGGATCTCGCGCTGAAATGATCGTCAGTATTGTGGTCGTACCACCGATAGGTCACTTCCATGACGCCGTCGAATGCCCACTCGCGTACGTCGTCCTCCTCAAGACCATCGCCGTCCATCCGCTGCTGCAGGACCGTGATATTGCCGGATGCCTGTAAGGCAACATGCAGCTCGAGTGAGAACCCCTCGAACTCGTTGATGTATTTCGCAGGCCGCACATCCATTCGAACGAAGTCAACATGGAGATCGCTTGCTTCGGTTTCGCTGGTGCGACCGGTGCGACCGCCGAAGTGCTGGTAAAGCAGAGTTTCGGCCGCGGGCCATGCCTCATAGACTGCTCGACGAGCAATGGCGCCGACTGCGCCGGTTTGCCAGACTAAGCGAATTGCTGCGTCGAACTCTCGACCCTGTTGTTCCCAGAGGAGCCAGGCCTGGTTCCAGCCTTCGTCCAGGTTGAGGGGTAGCTGTTCTAATTCGCGATACTCCATGCTCACGCCAGTGGCGGCGATCGTTTCGAGCACCGCCTGAGCCTGCTGCCTTATCGCCTGGACCTGGTGCTTGTTTTCGATGTCTGCCTGGATGATTGTCAGAGCAGCGAGCTCAATCTCGGGAACGTCTCTGAGTCGAGCAATCTCCTCGTCAACAGCAGTTATCTTTTCGTTGGCCTCGTCGAGGTAAAGGGTTAGGACCCCATCGGGTAAAAGATAATCACTCTTTTTCTGTAGGCCGTTGCACTCACTGCATATGGGTGCAAGGTTCGCCAGGTTATGAATGCCTGGGTAAGTCTCACCTGGCCGTACGCGAGCCCAAATCTTTGTACCGTCCGCGACGCTCGTCTTTCGCGGAATGATGTGATCAATTTGAATGAACGCGAAAATGATTTTCCGCTTGCAGAAGTAGCATCCGCGTTTGTAATTGTCATACAAGGACCAACGCAAACGTGAATTGTCCTGACCGACCAAGTACTCAGTATCTGTTGCCACTTTTCAAACCCCTAGGTTGCCTGTACGCGGCTGATCGCCGGCGATCTGGTCGGCACCAGCGCGCATCATCGCGAGCTGGCGGTGGGTCGGATGAAACGCGCGTACCGGGGGTTTACCTGCAGCCTCGTCCCGTGTGAGCTGCTTGTAAAACCATCGCGGCTCCGGATCGGACTGCGGTAGCACGATCACGTCGCTCCCGACTCGGAGGACCATCGACCGGGACGGCTCCCCAAGTACGTAGCCGTGGCGCTCGTAGAACCCCTCGAGCTCCGGTGCCCCGTGGGCCACGCCGATGATGAGCCACGCGTCCGGCTCCGACGCGACACGAGCCTCTGCCGCCTCGAGCAGAGCCGACCCGATGCCCTCGGATCGGTGCTCAGCGTCAACACCGATCCCGTGAAGAGAGCGGACGGAGCGCAGGATGCGATCGGCCATGGCGTTCGCGCCGTTCGACTTCGCATCGGTTGCTTCTTCCCAGCTCGGACCGATGTAGACCGCGCCGACGGTGTCGCCGTCGTTCACAGCACGGAGCACCGTCGCGTTCGTCCCCGCAGCCTCACGTTCGCGCTCGACGGGCTGCATGGGGAACATCCCTCTGTGGGGCAGGACCCGGTCGAGGTACTTCCAGGTCCTCGTACGCACAGCATCAGCGCTGTCCTCGTAGATGTCGAAGTTCACTCACCCATCCTGCCGGTCGTCGCCACCTGGGGGTGCCGCCCCGTCGTCCTTCTTCCGCCACTTCCACCGGCCGACGTCGAGCACGCGCAGCGCGAACTCCCTGGCGAGCGACGCACGCTCCGCCTGGGTCCCGGCGTTCTTCACGGCGACATGTCCCCAATACGTGAACACACCGAGTGCGACGAGCGGTGTGAGTGCGGCAAGGACGCCGGCGCTCAAGAGGACGGAGAGGATGGTCACGGGTGGGCTCCAAGTGAGAGGTACTGACTCTGGGACGCCGCACGGAGGTGTGCAGCACAGGGTGTATGCCGCGAGGTCTCCACCGGCGGAGCAGTGCATCGGTACTGAGTCATACGGGCGACAAAGGCAGAACCTCACTCCGGTATCTACAGCGCTGGGCGCCGAATCGGTCACGTGGTCGCCGTGAAAGTAGCCCGGCGCTCCGACGGGCTGAGCGGCCGGGCGCGTCGTGCCTGTAAACGACCGTTTGTGGCATGCCGTGCACGAGGGGGCAGAACGCACTCTCGTCCGAAGTGTCTAGAGCACCGCACGAGGGTATAAACTGAGTTATAGGAGGCACGACCTATGACGAAACTGGCTCAACAGAACGTCCTCGCCGGACTGCGAGCGAACGGGTCGGAAGCCGACCCCGAAGACCTCTTCCACGCCTTGCTGGTGGTCAAGTACCGTGCCCGACTCGCGAACTTGGACAGGGACCGGCTCATCCGCCTTGCAGTACGCGGAGGCGCGTCGCAGACCCGACTCGGCGCGCAGCTCGGCATCAGCCAAGCGCGCGTGTCCCAGATCGCTGGTACTGCAGACATCGACGCACCAGACGGATTCAGCGGCGCCACTCCACTCGAGATCGCCGAACGCTACGCGGTCGGTGAACTCGACGAAGCACAGACCATCGACGAGCTCGGTCGGTGGCCGTACCGCGAGGCCAACCGTCCCGACCCCTACGATGACGCGTGGGAGCCGGGCCCCGGCACCTGGACCGACGTCGAGTTCGCGAACAGCCAAGGGATCATCACCGACGACATGTACGAGGCCATCTTCGACCGGTACATCGCCAACAACGCGTGATGCCGGCACCTGACCCCGACACCATCGAGGCCCACCGGCAACACCTCAGGGCGATGAGCGTGGACGGCGGCAGCCTCCACGCGAAAGCAGCGACCGCAACCACAGCGAATCCCGAATGGTTCCGCACGGTGAGCGGCACGCTCATCGCAACGCCGGGACGCCGACGACTGCACAACGCGATCCTGCAGCAGCACCGCGACGCAGCGCCGAACGTCGATACGGGGAAGCGTGCAATCATCCTCGCTGGCCCTCCGGGCGCGGGAAAGAGCACAGTCCTGCCGTCCGTCATCGCGAAGACGGAGATCCCCGCTGAATCGTGGCGGGTCATCGACGCGGACTACTTCAAGGAACGCCTACTCGAGCAGGCCCTTGCAGACGGCTCCTATGACCGGTTCATCGTGCCGCCCGAGGTGAAAGCACTACGGGACGCCGGCGAAGCGTTCTACCCGCTCGAGCTCGCCTCACTCGTCCACGAAGAGTCATCCATCCTCGCCCAAGCAGCTCGCCGAACCGCGGTCGCGGCCGGCGAGAACGTCGTCATCGACACAGTGCTCTCCGGTGCGGCCAACGCTCAGGCAATCGGCGAGCAGCTTCGCCGCGGTGGCTACGAAGTCACGCTCGTTGAGGTCGAGGTCCCCGAAGCGCTCTCCATCCAGCGCACGCAGGATCGCTGGCGAGTCGGCTATGAGGCCGCCGTCGCAGGAAACGGTCACCCCCTCGGCGGCCGATGGGTTCCGGAGTCGCTTCCCGCCTCCCTATACCCGGAATCCGGAAACGACTCGACCTGCCGCGCAGTGTCGCGTGAGCTTGCGCGCAGTGAAGTCGTCGTCCTGCAGTACGAGGAGCATCGCGTCGACCCGGTGACGGGAGCACCGAAGCTCGAGTCGGAGTACCGACGCGAGAACACCGGCAAGGACCTCCGCCGCGTCACCGCGACCGAGAACTCCTACCCGAAGTCGGCCACCGATGCACTGCGCTCCGAGCTCGGGCGCATGCGTCCCCGCGACAGTCGGCCCAGCCACGACAGCGGCCCCGAACGGTGACGACGAGGAAGTCCCCGGCCACTCTCTCCGTTCGGGGGATTCCTTGGGCGATCGATCATCGGACGGTCTACTGAAGTCGGTGGCTTCAAGCTCGTGTGGGCGCGTCTCCTGTGCCTCGCCGGATCGTTCTCGTGCGCACTTGCTGCAACACGAAGAGGCAGAGTGCGACCGAGCCGATGGCTATCACGAACGAGTCGGCTTCCTCGCCGGCGAACACTTTCAGTGTCACAGTCGCTGCGGCCGCCCACGGGAGCCAGGCAACGGCGATCGCCGCAGCCAAGACCGTCCGTCGCTGAGCGAGTAGGACGAGGACGCTGACGAGGACGATTCCTCCAGCTGATGCCAGCACCCAGGGAGCGAGCGCGATGCTCCACCAGCCGGCGTCCCCGACGAACTGTGTCTCCCACGGACGCGCGGTGGGGAGTCGCAGGAAACCGAGGAGCGCCGACGCGATCCCGACGAGACCGAACGCGGCGAGGCTTGGGAGTCTGCGGCGTGGATCGCCGATGGAGGCGAAGATGACCAGCAACGCGACGAACACGACGGTGGTTGAGCCAGGTCCGTTCCAGTTCCCCGTTGCCGAGCGAACCAACGCCGCGCTGACCACTCCAAGCAGCGCGACCACCGCAATCGCATGGGTCAGTACCCGCGATCCGGCGACGGCCGCGACGAACATGAGCAGCACAGGCGCAATGAACAGCGGCGCGGCATTCAGGAACGGCCCGAACAGCGGAACGTTCTCGGGGACCGTGCCCCTGTCGAAGCCTTGCGGCCATGAGACGAAGAAGAAGTACGTCAACGTGAACGCGGCGGCAGCTCCGACCGAGATGGACGCCACTAGCGCCCGCACGTCCTGCGCGCACACGACGTTGATCCACTCCGCCAGCCCTCGCCCGCGAAGGTCGACGAGCTCGCCGGTGGCCGGAGCGGTTCGGCCTTCACCGTCCGCGACATCGAGGAGGACCCCGACCATCGCCTCGCCGAATCGGCGTCGCCACCTCGGCGGGTACCAGCGCACCGCTGCCCGGTACTGCTCTTCCAGGCTCGTGCTGGTCATGCGACGCCCCCACGTGCGATGAACGCTGAACCGGTGACGTGCCCGGTCTGGAAGCCCTGCAGGCGCCGGCGCGCCGCGCTCGCGTTCGCTTCGAGTCGACGGACCTCGCTCTCGAGAGCGCCTCCACCCGCGGGCGTCATCTCGAAGTACTTCCGCAGGCGACCATCGACGACTTCCTCCCCGGCTTCCTGCACCAACCCCTGATCGAGAAGACGGTCGAGGACCGCGTACAACGTGCCGACCTTCAACCGAACGCGGCCGTCCGAGATGGACTCCGCCTCCGCGATCAGGGCATACCCGTGCGCTCGGCCCCCCGCCAGTGCCGTAAGCACCAGCAGTGTCGGCTCTCGCATCTCACTGCTACTCATGCCGCCATGATACTCATACCATCAGAGTATGCGGGAGCGTAGTTCATACGCACCTTGCGCCGTCCCGTTAGCCGATCGTCGTACAGGACGACGGTCGGTGCGGTCGTCGATAGCGTGGAGCGGTGACTTACGACCGGTACGAGCCCTATCGGACCAGCGCCGTCGACGTGGACGGAGATGCCTCGATCTACTGTGAAGAGTCAGGCAATCCAGACGGCGTGGCTGCCCTCTGGCTTCATGGCGGGCCCGGAGGATCACTCGGCAGCGGCTGGTACCGCACTCACTTCGACCCCGCTCGGTACCGACTGATTGGGATCGACCAACGCGGTACCGGAAAAAGCCGTGCAGCAGGCGGACTGACCGGTGGGATGGATCGACAGAACACTCAGCAGCTCATCGACGACATTGAGACCGTCCGCCGAACCCTCGGCATCGTCACCTGGGTTGTCTCCGGGATCTCCTGGGGAACTACGCTCGCGTTGGCGTACGCGCAACAGCATCCGCAACGTGTCCGTGCACTTGCACTAATGGCCGTCACGACGACTAGCCGGAACGAGGTCGAGTGGATCACGGAGGGCGTCGGTCGGCTATTCCCGGCCGAATGGGACGAGTTCGACCACGCAAGTCAACGACGTTCCGGCGAGCGGATCGTCGACGCGTATGCCCGTCTCCTGACATCCTCGGACGCATCGACTCGCGAAGCAGCAGCTGCGGCCTGGGACCGGTGGGAGAACGTCCACGTCTCCTTAGATCACCCTGAGCTCCGGAACGAAGGCCACATCGGTCCCGATCGCCGCGAGGAGTTCGCCCGGCTCGTGACGCACTACTGGAGCAACGACGCCTTCATGCCTGGAGATGAGGCGATCCTCGCCAGACTGAACCGCATTCGACACATCCCCACCACCCTCGTACACGGCCGACGAGACATCAGCGGCCCGGCAGTGACACCCTGGCGGCTTCACCAGGGTCTACCGCAGAGCACGCTCACCATCGCGGAGGACGAGGGGCACGGCGGATCCCAGCAAAGCGCCGAACTGACACAATCGCTCGACCGAATCGCAGCGGGCGCCTGAACCGAAGGACGCGCCCGGTAGCCGGTCGGCTAGTGGACTGGTTGCGCATCACCGGCGGTGGTGTCGGCAGCAGCTTGCGTCCTGTCTCATATAGGGGGTCCGCTGGTCGTCTCATTGAGGGCTTGCTATGTGAGGCACTGCGAGTGCCCGCAAACGACCGTTTCTGGGCGCCGAGGTTGCTACAGGGTGGCCCGTCGTATCGGTTGCTGAATGGTCTGTGCGACCCCCTTATGTGGGGGTGCTGCGCGCGGCGTGCCGCCGCGGACGGTTCCCTACGGTAACTAGCGGTTGCACGGCGTGGTCACGGGGACTGCTGCACTCGTGGCGGCCGTTACAAGGGGTTCTTCCGCGTGTTCGCGACGTCGTCGTTGTCTGCTGTTCGGTCTCGGTGGGTGCTGTTGGCGCTCGTGGTGATCGGTGCGTTGTTCGGGTCGCTGCTGGCGGTGGTGAGTCCGCCAGCGCCGGCGCAGGCAGAGGTGACCGGTACTGGCGGGCAGTTCGTCCCGATGCGTGGCAACGCGCGCGTCTACAGCGGGACAACGGCAGCGAACAGCTGGAAGACGATCAAGATCGCCGGCGTCGACGGTCTGCCCGCGTCGGATATCGGCGCGGTCACGATGATGATCCAGGTCAACGACGTGAACGGGCAGGGCCTGTTCGTTGGACGCCCGGACACGTCGACACCGGATGCGCTGCTGATGATCTACGGTGCCGGCGTCAGCGGGAACGCAGCGGATTCGTCGCTTCTCGCGGTGGGTGAGAACGGGTCGGTGCAGATCAAGACCCAGACCGCACAGACCCGCGTGACCATCGATGTCACCGGTTACTACACGTCGGCAAAGAACGGAGTCAGCGCTGGCGGGTACGTCCCAATCAAGCCGCGGCTCGTGGCCGACACCCGAACCGGAACGAACATCCGGAAGGCGACGCTCGGGGCCGGCAAGCAGATCACGTTCAAGGTCGCAGGCGACTTCGGCGTCCCGGCTGGTGCGGCTGCAGCGCAGATGAGCGTAGTCATCCGCAATACCAGCGGCGGGAATGGGTCGATCCGCGTGTTCCCTTCGGACGGTAACGGCAGCAGCGGACGCCTGTCGTACTCGCCGGAGAAGATCGACACAGGAGTGTCCGCACAGGTCGCGCTTGGATCTGAGGGCAAACTGACGATCGATAACTCGAGCGCGGGCGCCGACCTCGACATCACGGCGACGGTGCAGGGCTACTTCATGCCGAGCAACCCCGGTGGAGGGTTCACCCCGCAGACCGGGCGTCTAGCAGACACCCGCACGGGCGCTAGTGTGCCGTCCGGTTCTTCCGTCGCGGTGCAGGTTGCGGGCGCACGAGCCGGTGTGCCGACCGTCGAGGCGGGGTTGTCGGCCGTGGCGGTGACACTCACCGCCATCAACGAGTCGTCCCGTGACGCATCTGCTCGGGTGTGGGCTGATGGTGCCTCTCAACCGGGTATCTCGCAGCTATACAGCCCGGCCGGCTCCATCGTCACGACGACAGTGATCATCGGTGTGGGCACGAACGGGAAGATCCGAATCCAGAACCAGGGCGCCGGGACCCTGGACTTCACCGTCGACCTGCAGGGCACCTACAACTCACTGCCCGGCGGTCCTGCAGAGACGAACCTGACCGGTCAGCGGAAGTCCGCGACGCGGCTGCCGTTCCCGATCACCGACCAGACGTCGGCATCAGTCGATGTCGGCACTGGCAACCTGATGGTGTCTACTGCGGCGCTGTCGCTGCCGGGTGCGACGTCGTCGACGCCGATCGGTGCGGCCTACAACTCGCGATCGACCCGCGAAGCAAATACGAACACGATGGACGCGAACCGGTGGAACTTCGGCCTCGCCGGTGCCGGGGACCTCACTGCGAACGCGCTCGGCGTGGTGTACACCGACGGGGTCGGCACGGCGTGGCAGTTCAAGCGTTCCGGACAAGGCTCCTTCACCACGCCCGCCGGCTTGCAGCAGACTCTCACTCGCACGCTGGACAGCAACGATGAATACCAGCTGAAGGGGTGGACCACGAACCAGGTAATCCACTTCAACCTCGCCGGGCAGCCCACCTCGATCGACGACCGCAACAAGGTCAAGAACACGATCGGCTTCAACTATGTGGAGTCGGACGCGTTCCGTCTGAACAATATCCAGTCCACCGCCGGCGTCGTCGGGGCGAAGACCCTGAGCTCGACGTACGCGAACGGCGTGCAAACCTTCACTCAGACCAGCGGCACCTCGACGCGGTCGATCGCGTGGGCGAAGAACGCCGATGGTGACATCACCACCTACACGGACGCGACCGGCAAGCAGACCACGTTCGGGTACACCAACGGGGACCTCACCTCGATCACCGCACCCGAAGGTGGTGTGACGAGCTTCACCTACGACTCCTCCGACCGTGTCACGAAGGTCACCCAGTCGAACAGCACCGCTGGCTCCCCCGGTACTGCTGTGACCCGGTTCTCGTACGTCAGCGACACCGTCACCCAGGTCGCCGACCCCCGGTCAAACCAGTCAGCGACGGTCGCGAACGCCAAGCACACCGAGTACACGCTGAACAGCAACGACCTAGTCACCAAAACCGTCGACCCGATGAACCGCGAGCGGTCGAAGACGTACAACTCCGCCAACAACGGCGTCGCGTCCTCGCAGGTCGGCGCCACCGGTGCGGAGAGCACCGGGACGAGCTCGAACAAGTACGACAAGAACAGCGGCCAGTCGCTGACGTCCTCGCAGTCCGGATCCGGTTCGACCTCGTCCGCTGACTACGGATCGACCTCTCCCGCGGCGACCTACCTGCCGTCGAAGGTCACCAGCAGCTCGTCCTCGAGCACGAGCATGGAGTACGACGACTACGGCAACCAGACCTCCTCCCAGTCCGGCCCCGCCGGCGCAAAGGCGAAGCTCGACTACAACGACGACGGAACTGTCCGGCAGGCCACCGCGCCCGGGAACACGGCGAACCCGACAAAGTACGACTACACGAACAAGCAGCTGACGAAGATCACCGCCCCCACGGGCAGCTCGATCGGCAGCAAGGAGTACACGTACGACGAGTTCGGTCGGGTGAAGACCGAGACCGACGGCCGCGGCAACACGACCACCTTCGGGTACGACAAGAACGACCGGCTGACCAGTACCTCGTTCAGCGACGGCACCCAGACGGTGACGAGCACCTACGACGGCAACGGAAATCAGACCAGCCAGGTCTCCGCCGGCGGCACGATCACCAACAGCTACGACCAGCGGAACCGCCTGATCGCAACGTCCAACACCGCTGGCGGCGGGCAGGTCAGCTACGGCTACGACCTCGCCGGCAACACTGCCAAGGTCACCGACGGGCAGGGCACCGTCACGCACGACTACGACTCCTCCGGCGCCCTGACCGCCACCACGTACCCGTCGGGTGCTGGCACGGCGAAGCAGCTGTACAAGACCGACTCGAACAGCGGCCGCCGCACTGACACGTGGATGAACGCGGTCCCGAACGCGGACAGCACGAAGGATCCTGAGACGTGGGAGGCACGTCAGCACGTCGAGTACGACAAGTCCGGCAAGATCACCCGCATTCAAGCATGGGGTGACGAGGACCGGTCCAAGCCGATCGTCGACGTCACGTACTGCTATGTCGCCGGCACCACTCCTGGTGGCAGCTGCGACGCGGACACGGCGAAGGACCGCGACAAGTTGCAGTGGTCGAAGGACAACACCACCGGCGAGGCAGCGTCCGGCCAGGTGATTACCTACGGGTACAAGGGCGACGACGATGCGGAAACCGACCGCCTGACCTCCGTCAAGCAGACCGGTGGCGCTGACCCGACAAACTGGACGTTCACCTATGACGACAACGGCAACCGGACCCGCGCCACCGCCCGCGAAGTCGGAACGAACACGGTGAAGAGCGACACACAGCTGTCCTACAACTCGGTCGGACAGATCACCACGACCGGGTACGAGTACGACGGCACCGGCAACCTCACCAAGGCACCGGGCCAAACGTTCACCTACAACGGCGCACAGCAGATGACCACGTCCACGAAGGACGGCAAGACCACTCGGTACACGTACGCCGGCGCGGACATGAACAAGCTGCTCTCCCAGGCCACCGACGGCGGCCAGGCGTACCAGTACACGTATGGCATCACGGACAGCAACGGCGTCCCCGTCGTGACGGGCCGCACCGTCGCCGGTAGCGGAACCGCGTCCGTCCTGACGGATCCGACCAACGACAGGCCGCTGAACCTGCGCACCTCCGATGGGGCCACGAGCATGTGGGTCGTCGACGGGATCGGGAACCCTATCGCGGCGATAACCGACAAGGGTGCGAAGGCCTACACGGTTCGCTACGACCCGTACGGCAAGGAAACTGTTTTGTTCGGTGACAGCAGCACCCAGTGGAAGCAGAACCCCTACGGGTTCAAGGCCGGGCTCCGCTCAAGCAGCACCGATAACGGCCTCACCAAGTTCGGCTACCGCTGGCAGTCCAGCGTCACCGGCGGATGGCTTGAACGTGACACCCTCGACGCACCTCTCGACCCAGCAAATGCAAATCGCTAGGCCTTCGCAGGTGCTGATCCGGTAAACGGGACCGATCCGTTGGGAAGATCGGCCTGGGGACCTTGGGCTGATGCTTTTGGCAAGGCAGGCTTCGTCGGTGATCTCGTCGAGGGGGGGTACTACGCAGCTCAAGGTAACTCCGAGGCTGCCGCGAAGAAATTTGTGGGCGGGGTGACAGGCGCCATCGCTGGCGCCACCTGTGAAGGTATTCTCGTAGGAGCTACAGGTGGTGTCGGAGTTGTGGGCACCACCGGATGTTTCGCGGTCGGATCCCTGGTTTCCAACGCAACGACAGGAGAGTTTTGATGTTCCAGATGAAGGGAAACCTCATCCTGCCAACCATTCTCGGAGTGGCGGCTATAGTACTTGCAATTTTTGCCCTACTCGCACCCAATAACTCAGATTTCCTGATTTGGGCTATCATCGCAGGCTTGTTTGGTCTTTACGTGCTTTGCGGTGTGGCCGTCTCCTGGTCTAGGAGAAGATAGCTCAACAACATAGCTCGAGTTGAATGATGTACTCGAGGATGGGCGGGATCTCCGCCAGGCTGATGCTGCTCATCCTCATTTCCCCTTTGTGTGCAACTCCTAGTTATCGCGATCTAAAAACCGGCTTCGACCATCATTCTCTTTTTTTATCGGAGTGGTAGCTGAATACGAGCATTATCAAAGTGGCCACAAGAAAGAGGCTGGCTATGACCAGCATTGTGGTGCTGACCCCGGCTGAAGAGTAATTCGACCACGGTGCGCCTGTGGCAATCTGAATCGCGGGGCCGGCGATCACTAGTAACAAGCCAGGAGCGAAATTCAGCAATGGTGTCCATGCTGATCGATACTTCTTTTTCGAGTTGAGTGAAAGTGCTCCTAGGGCTGCGGTTACAGCGACTCCGCCCCACAGCCAAGAAGATCCGGATTGGCGCCAGCCATCGTGAGCAAGCCAATCATGCATTGCGGCTACGGTTTTATCCCAGGCGCCGGTGGCTGGGCCGTAGCGGCTATCGATCTGTGGAAAGGGCCAGCCGAGTATCGCTAATACCCCAGTAATTAACGCGGCTGCAATCAGTAAAGCGCGCCTAAATGACAGCGTGTCCACCGGCTCGATATCGTAATGGGCTAGATTATTACTCACATCTACTCTTCCGCCGCGGAGTGGATTGATGGTGGTGTTGACGAAGCATGGGAATAGCTCTACGGCTTGCGGTCTCAAGTCATACCGGAGGATGCTGAGACTTCGTGATGGAACGCGCACTCTAGTGCAGTGGGAACCGGCTGTCATTGTCCGGTTGATGCTTACCAGGGGGGGGCGGGCATCGTACTGCGAGTGCACCGTCACCTCCTACGGGTCCGCGGACGACGACGCAGAGAATGACCGGCTCACCTCGGTGGTGCAGACCCGACGAACCGGACGTTCACCTATGACGACAACGGCAACCGCACCGGCGCCACCGCCCGCGACGTCGGAACGAATACGGTGAAGGGCGACGCGCAGCTGTCCTACAACACGGTCGGACAGATCACCGCCACCGGGTACGAGTACGACGGCACCGGCAACCTCACCAAGGCACCCGGCCGGACCTTCACCTACAACGGTGCGCAGCAGATGATCGCGTCGACGAAGGACGGCAAGCACTCGAAGTCCCGCTCGCTGCAATGGCAATGGCAATGGCTGTCGTAGTCGCCATTTTTGGAGCGATCAACTTCTTGTTCCGCGACCGACTACACGCACTCACCCAGAGGGTCCGATCGCGGCGAGGCTCGGTGCGCGGCTCCTAACCCTACGGCTGCGAGACGTCTCATCGACACCGCTTCCGCAGGCGCTTGCGCGGCGGGATCTCACGGGACCGCGAGTCTCGCAACCATGTGTCTTGAGTATCGGGCAGGATCGCTGTCATGAAGGTCGGTTGCGAGACAGGGGTGTCATGGTGAAGTTGATCGGCTATGCACGAGTGTCGACCCGGCAACAGGACACTGACCGGCAAGAACAGGACCTCCTCGCCGCCGGCGTCCGTCGAGATGACCTTTACGTCGACCACGGTGTGTCCGGAGCTCATGCTTCGCGTCCTGCGTTCGACCGGGCGCTCAATGCTCTGCACGAGGGTGACGCGCTGGTAGTCACCACGCTTGATCGGCTCGGCAGGTCCACGATCGACATGCTCAGCTTCGCGGCTCAGCTCCGAGACCGGGGCGCAGGGCTTCGCGTTCTAAACCTCGGGGGTGGCGATGTTGATACGTCGACTCCGATGGGATCCATGGTGTTCTCCGTCATGGCGGCGCTCGCGCAGATGGAGCTCGAGATCAAACGCGAACGAGTCCGCGACTCGGTCACCAAGCGTCGCGCCGCCGGCCAGGACCTCGGAGGGCGACGTGCAGTGTTCACCGACAGTCAGGTCCGCGCTGCCATCCGGCTCCTAGACGCCGGTGAGTCAGCCTCTCAAGTCGCCCGTGACCTTGGCATGTCCCGCGCGACCCTCTACCGGCGCATCCGCATCCTGCAGTCAGACGATGCCCGATGAGGAAGCGGGCGGCACTCAAGGATCGGCCCGAGGTTGCCAAGCACCTCCACAAGCACATCGAAGTCACCCGCACTGAGCTCGACGCCTTCGCCGCGGAGGACGACGCGGTGCAGCTGCTGGTCCTTGCTGAGTTGCGGTCCCGAGCTGCCGACCGGGAAACAACGCTTTTGCTCACGCTCGAAGGGGCAACCGTCGCGATCCTCGCTGTGATGCTCTCGCGGATCCCAACGGCTTCACCGTCTGCGGCGCCGAATCGCGGTTCGGGTTGGGTCGGAACTGCAGCATTCGCAATCGTGTGCGCCGCGCTAGGCGCGATCGCGGTCGTACTTGCGATGCCGTCGGCGCGGCGCGCGATGATCGGCAACCGGGACCATGCGCAAGCAGTCGTCTGGCTTGGCGCTTACGAGCAGGTTCTTGTGGAGCGTAGATCGGAGACGGCATCAGTGGCAGCTTCGCCACAACCGCGGTTTCCATGGCTTCGTCGGCGATGAGTGGCGAGCAGGCACAGCGTCGCGCAAGCGATCCCAGCCAAAGTTCGAAGACCGCGGTCGTGTGCCGCTGATCGCAACTACCGTTTCCGGGCGTTCGAAACCTCCGGACCAACACGCCGACCGGGAACTGCCCGAAATGCCTGTCCGAAACTAAGGCCTCCATCTGGTAACGGACACCGTTTTCGGGCACTTTCTCGATAGGCTGGATTGACCACGATCGAGGGGGGCCCATGGCAAACCGACTCGAGCTCGAAGCCGAGTACCCGGACCTGTTCGCGCCGCTGAGCGCTACCGACCGAGAGGCCGTCCTGCAGACACTCGCCTCGAGTTGGCACGAAGGGTGGACACCGAACCGACGCGACATCGTCGACCTGGTCGATCTAGTGACCGGCGCGATCGACAACTCCGAATACGAGCGCCGCACAGCGGCCGCAATCGACGGCGCCAACCGGTGAAGCTGGAGCAGGCCGGACTCTGGATCCGCCATCCCGACCGCTACTGGTTCGCCGGACGCGAAGACGTGCAATGGGGCGAGAACCCTGCCACCGGACGGTGGGATGAGCACCCGATTCGCTGGGATCTCGTCGCTGCCGCCGCTCGACCCCTGACGGAGGCGTTCCGTCTTGGACAGTGGCGTGGGTACGACTCGAGCGATGACACCGCGGAGCTCGCCGTGGCCTTCGACGTCACGCAGCTGACCACCGATGAACGGCGCACGGTGGCGTCTCTGTTTTGGAGCGCGAACGCAATCACCGCAGACCCGTGGGCCTCGGAGCTTGACAATGGCCGTCACCGTGCCTGGGGCATCTGGTCCGTGGACCCCTCGATCATCCTGCCCGTCGAATGCGGCACACTCGGTTACTACGCGTCGTACCAAGAGGAGGATGACCCTGCGGGCATCGCTGCCTGCGCCGCTATCGCCAAAGAGGGCCTGCCTTGCACCGCACCGCAGATCCTCGATCGTTCCGTCCGCTGCACGAAGGCACTCCGGACCCTCGCAGCGCTATGACCACTTTCGACACGTGGGACTCGTACATGACCGAGCCCCACGGGTACGTGCTCAAGAACCTCTACGGCTACGGCGCCCTCGAGGGCGACAAGCTGACCCAGCGGGAATACCGCGAAACGGCAGCACGCCAGGCCGAGATCCTGACCGGCCGCGTCGAGATCCCCCGCACGTTCGACGCCGACCACGTGAAGGCCGTCCACCGGCACCTGTTCCAGAACGTCGACGAGTGGGCCGGCGAGTACCGCAACGTGAACATGGCGAAGCAGGGGAAGGGGTTCGCCCGCACGGGTGACATCGACATCTACCTCAAGCACGCCCGCCGGATGGTTGACGCCGTCGACTGGCCGAACGCGGACAAGCAGGAGTTCGCGGTCGGCGCCGCGAAGGTGTTCGCCCTGGTCAACCAGGCGCACCCGTTCCGCGAGGGCAACGGCCGTACGTCGAAGATCCTGATGACCCAGCTCGCCGAGACGTCGCGCTTCTCGCTTGACTTCGGCGCTGTGTCCCCGGAGCGGTGGAACCAGGCGTCCGCGGCGGCGACGCCGCCGATCACCGAGGCCGTCCCGAATTTGCAGGCGCTCGTACCCGTGTTCAAGATGATGGCCGTCGAACGCGACGGCCCACCGCCCCGCGAGCCCGTCAGCGAGCTCACCGCGACCAAGGACGCATCCGCGTCCTACCCGACAGCCGCGGTCGACGCGCTCCGCGCCGCCCGCTACGCCGCCGGCCCCGACGTCAAGCCGGCGGCCGCCCAGACCGACCAGACCGAGCAGAAGGGCTACGAACGATGAGCGACCGCGTCCGATTCGCCGACGTCATCCCGTACGACACCCCCTCAAGCCTGGCGGCCCTGCACGGGCCCGCCGACGGCGTCCTGACGCTGCCGATCACCGTCTACTGGGGTCCGCAACGAGAGTTCGACCTGTCCGACCATGACACGCTGATCAAGGCGTACCGGAACATCGTCCGCGAGGGTACGCCCCCCGTGCAGGAGTCGACACTGCACGCGCCGACGCTCCTGCAGGTGTGGCGCGACCTGGTGCTCCCAGCCCGCTGCGCAGCCGCGTGGGAGTCGAAGTTCCCCGAGCTGGCGGCCGCCTAGCCATGACCAGCTCCGAGGAACACCAACGCACCGCGACCAGCATCATGCTCGACGCGATGCGCGCGCAGGGCTTCGCCCTCGCCGGCTCCGGCGCCATCCGCGAGCACGGCGTCATCGCACGACCCACCGAAGACGTCGACCTGTTCACCACGAACATCGCGCCGGCCCTGTTCACCGAAGGCCTCGACGCCGGCGTGGCCGCCCTCCGCGACAACGGGTACACCGTCGACGTCGCCCGGCGAGCGGATCAGTACGCGCGCCTCGACGTCGTCACCGCGGACGGGTACCGGTTCGACGTCGACATGGGCGTGGACTGGCGTGCGCACGATCCCGTCACCCTTGAGGTCGGTCCCGTGCTCGCGCTGGACGATGCGGTCGCGAACAAGGTCGGTGCGCTCTACAGCCGTGGGGAGGCTCGCGATTACCTCGACGTCGACGCAATTCGCCGGTCCGGGCGGTTCACTGACGACGAGCTGTTGACCAGCGCAGCAGAACATGACCCCGGGTTCGACCGGGTCATGTTCGTCCAGCAGCTCGAGCGCGTCGACCGCATCCGACCCGTTGACGTGCAGGACTACGAGTACGACGCCGACGACCTCGCCGCCGTCCAGGACCGCATGCGCGCCTGGGCCCGCGAGCTCGACAGCCCACCGCCGGAGAGTGACGCTCAGAGGGCTCGTCAGCGGCTCAGCGCGTCGTACCCGTCCTCCGCCAAGGACACGATCGGCAACGGCGCCGAGAACCCCGCGCAGCGCCACCACGGCGACACCGAGCGTGGCCGCGACACCGGAATGGAGCGATGATGACGCACACCATCGGGTACGCCCGCGTCTCGACGCACGAACAAGACCCCGGCACGCAGCAAGCCGCCCTCGAGGCCGCCGGCTGCGACCGGGTGTTCATCGACCATGGCGAGTCGTCACGCAAGCGCAGCCGACCGCAGTGGTTGGCCTGCCTCGACTACGCCCGTGACGGGGACACCATCGTCGTGTACCGACTCGACCGCATCGCCGGCTCTACCGGTCACCTGATCGAGGTCGTGAACGACTTGGGGGAGCGGGGCCTGAACCTCCGCTCCCTGACGGAACCGGAGATCGACACGACGACTCCGATGGGGCGTGCGCTCTACGGCATGGTCGCCGTGTTCGCGCAGCTCCGCGTCGACACCATCCGGCAGAACACCCGGGACGGCCTCGCCCGTGCGCGGGCCGAGGGCCGCGTCGGCGGCCGGCCCACCGTGATGACCCCGGAGCGCATCGCCGAAGCCCTCCGCATGCGCGAGGACGGCAAGAAGCCTGGAGCGATCGCCACCACGCTCGGCGTCGGCCGGTCGAGCGTCCTCCGCGCGTTCGAACGCGTTGACGAGGAAGCCCGCATCGCACTCGAACCCGTCGCAGGGGCAGCATGAGTGCCGACTGGGCGCCCACCTGGTCGTACCAGTGGCTCGCCGACATCGGCGTCCCCGCGATCGTCGGTTCCCTTGCAGCCGTCGGCACCCTCGCCGTCGGCATCGGAGCCGTCGCAGTTGCAGTGAGCAGCAACCGAATTGCATCGCGCATCGCGAATCGCGAGCACGATGCCGACTCGCTGCAGTCCCGCGTCACCTTCGGTACCGCCGTCATGCGCTGGTCCGATCAGCTCATTGAAGAGATCCGTGACCCCGTGGGAAGGATCTCCGTCGACGGTGGCGTCGTGGTGGGACGGAAGGCCCAGTCAGCCGCCGGAAGCGCTGACGAGCAGAAGGCCGAAGTCGACGCTGCCGCTGCGGCGTTTCACGCCGACAACGGGCGCGATCTGGTCGCGTTTGTCGAGCTCCTGACAACGAAAGCCCCTCACGAGAACAAGCCGAGCGACTACAGAGTCCGCGACGAGCTGGTTGCCATCCGACGGGCACATGTTCAGGCGTGGATTGCCAACCCCGCTATGTGGAAGACCGTCGACAACAGCGCCCGCCTGACGGCTACCGAGTGGACCCGCGCCGCGCAGATCCGGGGAGAGTTCGAGGACAAGGACCAAGCCCTCGTGCACCCTGGCACCGACGCTCCGACCGGAGCGGCGTAGGCTCCGACTCGCCCCGTTGGCACCCCTGGTGTCGGCGCACAGAACGGCCCCCACCGGAGAACCGGCGGGGGCCGTTCGCTCGCACGGGGCGGGCACCTACTGGGGACGGTCAGCGCTCCACGCCGGAGTCCCGCCCCGGGGCACCGAAGCCGCGGCCGGAACGAAACGTCGGGGCAGGCTGACCCTGACCCGCGGACGCGCTGAGTTGCGTGGCCGCCGACTGCGGGAAGGAAGCCGACTGCTGCGCTGCGAAGTTCGCACGGATGCGGTCGCGGGCGTTGCCCGGCTCCGCTGCCTGCTGCGCTCGGTTCGGGACCGCGGCGTCGAGGACCTCGTCGAACGTCCGGAGGTCGACGCTTGCTCCTGGTGTCGATCGCGCGGTGTCGTACACGGACTTCCCTTCGGCGACGAGCGCTGCCGTCTCAGGATGTCCTTCGTACACTGCGGCCGTCGACACGGCGTTCGTCATGGCGGTGTGAACGCGGGCGCGGCCTCGGAGCAGGCCCGTCTCCGCGACGTCTACCCACGACCGAGTACGGCCACGGGCAGGACCATTGCCGGCACCTCAACGACGCCGAAGATCACGCCGACCGGCTCGCGCTTCTCCTCCTGGAACCGGTCCTCGGCCCGTCCGAGCGCCCAGTACGCGGACAGGGACATCTCCGCCTTCTCGAGGCCCCACTCGTCCTGCAGCACGCGGCGGAGCGCCTTCACCGCGGTCCGCTCGCCGTGCGCGAAGACCTGCACCGGTCGGGAGGCACGGGGCAGCGCCCGAGCGGCGGCCACCAGCAGCGCGCCCGGCTCGGCGCCGGTGGCGTCGCGGTGCAGCCACCGCAGGTCGACCCCGTCCGGGTGCTCGAGCGGCTGCTCGTCGGCTGCGCCGCCGACCTCGACGAGCGCGACGCCGCGGGCGTCGTGGGGCATCGCGGCGAGGGCCGCGCCGATCGCGGGCAGCGCGCTGTCGTCGCCGAGGAGTACGTGGGTGACGGTCGGGTCCGTCGACGGCGCGTACCCGCCGCCGGGCCCGGACAGGGCGAGCAGGTCGCCGGGCTGTGCGGCGGCGGCCCACGGGCCGGCGAGGCCCCGGTCGCCGGGCCCGTCCTCGGGCCGGTGGTCGTCTCGCCCGTGGTCGTCGTGCCCGTGGTCGTCGTGCAGCACGAAGTCGATCGCGATGGTCTCTGCGATGTGGTCGACGGACCGGACCGTGTAGGTGCGGCGCGCCGGCCGCTGGTGCTTCGGCAGGGTCTCGCGCAGCGCCTCGAGGTCGTACGGCGGGGTCAGGCCGCTCGACGGCGGCGCGAGCAGGAGCTTGACGTACTTGTCCGTGGCGGCGAGGCGGTCCGGGTCGGCCCCGTCGACGAAGTCCCGGAAGGCCGGACCACCGAGGTGGACGCGCACCATGTGCGGGGACAGGTGCTCCGTGCGGTCGACGACGAAGACGTGCTGGGTGCGCTTGGGACTCATCCTGGGATTCCTCTTCCGGTGCTCGACCTTGCCAGCTACTGAGGTTAGCCTCACCTCATGAGTCCGACCGTGACGCCGTTCTCCGAGCTCCTGCGCCGGCGCTCCCGCACCGCTGCGGACCCGGCCGTGTGGATCGGCGGTGCCCACGACCTGCTCGCGGGGGAGTGCGACGTCGCCGACTACGCCGACCTGCTCGGCCAGTACGCCGTCGTGTACGACGCCCTCGAGCGTGCCGCCGAGCGGATGGCGGACCACCCGGTCGCCGCACCGTTCGTCACGACGCAGCTCACCCGGATGCCCGCGATCCGCGCCGACCTCGAGTACCTCGTCGGTCCGGACTGGTCCGAGCTCTGCTGTCCGACCGCGGCGACCACCGCGTACGTCCGTCGCCTGTGCGCCGTCGCGGCGACCTCGCCCGGGGCGTTCGTCGCGCACCACTACACGCGGTACCTCGGGGACCTGACGGGCGGCCCCACCCTGGCCCGGATGCTCGAGGACCGGTTCGGGTTCGACACGAACGGCGTGCTCTTCACGATCTTCGACCAGGTGGCCGACCCCGCCGCCTTCGAGGACACCTACCGGGCCCAGCTCGACGCGGCCCCGTGGTCGGACGCCGAGCGCGAGGCGGTGCTCGCCGAGGTGGAGCTGGCCGCGGGCCTCGACCGGGCGCTCGTGGCCTCGGTGCGTCGCCCGACGGCGGGCGACGGCCGGACCGTGCCGCTGCTCCCCGCCTGACCGTGCCGGTGCTCCCCGCCTGAGCGGGATCCGGTGACGACGGGGCAGATCGACCGCCGCCGCGACCGCCGCCGCGACCGCCGCTGCGCCCGCCGCTGCGTCCGTCGGCGCGCTGGCGGGCCGTGCCCTGGGCGGTCCGCGGTCCGTCCGGACGGTCGTCGTCACGTGCCCGCGTCCGCCGGTACAGTGCTGGGGACCCGGGACGCGGTCCCGGCGCAACGTGAGAGGAACCCATGACGGCGATCGACGGATCGACGCGCCACGGGCGCGCACGGGACGACGTCAGCGGCGCGGTCGACAGCGACCTGCGCGCGGACGTCCGGTACCTCGGCAACCTGCTCGGGCGGGTGCTGCGGGAGACCGGGGGTGACGAGCTGCTGCACGACGTCGAGAGCCTGCGCGCCGCCGTCATCGACGCCTACGAGGGCTCCGACGCCGAGGGCGCCGCCCGTGCCGAGGCGATCGTGGCCGGCATGTCCGCCGAGCGGGCCGAGGCCGTCGCCCAGGCGTTCACGACGTACTTCCACCTGACGAACCTGGCCGAGGAGCACCACCGCGTGCGCGTCCTCCGTGCCCGGGGCGACGACGGCGGCCTGCCCGGCGACTCGTTCCCCGCGACGTACGCCTCGCTCGTCGAGCAGGTCGGCGCCGACGAGGCCGCCGCGCGCCTGGCCGACCTGCGGTTCCACCCGGTGCTCACCGCCCACCCGACCGAGGCCCGCCGTCGCGCGGTCACCACGGCCGTCCGGCGCATCACCGACCTCATCGACGAGCGCGACCGCTCCCGCAACGCCACCGCCCGCGCCGAGAACGAGCGGCGGCTGCTCGAGGAGATCACCACGCTCCTGCGCACCTCACCGCTGCGCACGACCCGGCCGACCCCGCTCGACGAGGTCCGCACTGCGATGAGCGTGTTCGACCAGACCCTGTTCGAGATCGTTCCGCAGGTCTACCGCCTGCTCGACGACCGGCTGCTCGGCGACGACGCCGGTCGGGTCCCGGTGACCGCACCGGCCTTCGTGCGCTTCGGCACCTGGATCGGCGGCGACCGCGACGGCAACCCGCACGTCACCGCCGGCGTCACCAAGCAGGCCGCCGACATCGCCGCCGAGCACATCCTGCTCGGCCTCTCCCGCGCAGCCACCCGCATCGGCTCGGCACTGACGCTCGACGCCGCCGAGACCCCCGCGGACGCCGGACTGCAGGCCCTCGTCGCAGCGCAGGAGCAGCTCGACCCGGGCATCGCCGAGCGGATCGGCGTCCGTGCCCCGAACGAGACGCACCGTCGCGCACTGCTCTTCGTCGCCGCCCGCATCCGCGCGACGCGCCGCGGCCAGGAGGGCCTGGCGTACGGCGACCCCGAGGAACTGCTCGCCGACCTCCGGGTGATCCAGGCGTCGCTCGTCGCCGCCGGTGCCGTCCGGACCGCGAACGGCGACCTGCAGAACCTCGTCTGGCAGGTCGAGACCTTCGGGTTCCACCTCGCCGAGCTCGAGGTCCGTCAGCACTCGCAGGTGCACCGGAACGCCCTGGCGGAGATCCGGGCCGGCGGCGAGCTGAGCGAGACCACGGAGGAGGTCCTCGCGGTGTTCCGCACCGTCGCGGACCTGCAGCAGCGCTACGGCGTCCGTGCCGCGCACCGCTACATCGTCTCCTTCACGCAGTCGGCCGCCGACCTGGCGAACGTGCACGAGCTCGCCCGTGCCGCCTGCGGTGACGCGGCCCCGGTGCTCGACGTCATCCCGTTGTTCGAGACGTTCGCCGACCTGCACGCGAGCCTCGACATCCTCGACGAGGCCGTGCGCACCGAGCCCTTCCAGCGGCGGCTCGCGGCGACCGGGCGTCGGCTCGAGGTCATGCTCGGCTACTCCGACTCGTCGAAGGACGTCGGCCCGGTCTCGGCGAACCTGGCGCTCTACGACGCACAGGCACGGATCGCCGACTGGGCGCGCGAGCAGGACGTCGAGCTGACGCTGTTCCACGGCCGCGGCGGATCGCTCGGCCGCGGTGGTGGCCCGGCGAACGAGGCGGTCCTCGCACAGCCGCCGGGGTCGATCGACGGGCGACTCAAGCTCACCGAGCAGGGCGAGGTCATCTTCGCCCAGTACGGCGACCAGGACATCGCGGCACGGCACCTCGAGCAGATGGCCTCGGCGACGCTGTTCGCGTCGTCGCCGTCGAACGAGGAGCGCACGGCCGTCGCGGCGACCCGCTTCGCCGACCTCGCGCAGCAGCTCGACGACGTCTCGCGCCGCGCGTTCTACGACCTGGTCAAGGCGGACGGCTTCGCGCCGTGGTTCGCCCGCGTCACCCCGATGGAGGAGATCGGACTCCTGCCGCTCGGCTCCCGCCCGGCCCGACGCGGCCTGAGCGTGGAGTCGCTCGAGGACCTCCGAGCGATCCCGTGGGTGTTCTCGTGGACGCAGGCACGCATCAACCTCGCCGGGTGGTACGGCCTCGGCTCCGCGCTCGAGGCCGTCGGCGACGTCGATGCCCTGCGCGCCGCGTACGCGGAGTGGCCGCTGTTCGGCGCGATGATCAAGAACGTCGAGATGTCGCTCGCGAAGACCGACGAGCAGATCGCCCGCCGCTACCTCGAGCTCGCCGACCGCGACGACCTGGCCGCCAAGGTGCTCGACGAGATGCTCCGCACCCGCGACTGGGTGCTGCGGGTCTCCGGCGGGAGCGACGTGCTCGAGGACCGTCCGGTGCTCGCGCGTGCCGTGCGGCTGCGCAGCCCGTACGTCGACGCGCTGTCGCACCTGCAGCTGCGCGCCCTGCGGGCGATCCGGACCTCCGGCAGCACCGACCCGACGGACGGCGACCACCGCCTGCTCCTGCTCACCGTCAACGGGGTCGCGGCCGGTCTGCAGAACACGGGCTGATCCGCCCACGACCGCGTCACGGACGGGAGGCGCGGTGCCGGCGGGCACCGCGCCTCCCGTCCGTCACGGGTCAGCGTGGTGCCCGACGGCCGTCGCGGATCGGTCCGCGCAGGCGTAGCGTGGCGTCGGTGACGACGGAGCGCGCGGGGACCGGACCGACGACCGCGACGACCCGGCTGCCGCCGATCGTCCCACTGGCACTGATCGTCGGCGTCTCGCCCTTCGCCACCGACATGTACATCCCGGCGCTCCCGACGATCGCCCGCGACCTCGACACCACGCCCGGGGTCGTGCAGCTGTCGCTCACGGCCTTCCTCGTCGCGTTCGCGGTCGGCCAGCTCCTCGCCGGGCCCGTGAGCGACGGCACCGGACGGCGACCGCTGCTCCTCGTCGGGACCGTCGGCTTCGCGCTGGCGTCCGTCGGCTGTGCGCTCGCACCGGACGCGGGCACCCTGGTGGCCGCCCGCGTGCTGCAGGGACTCGCCGGTGCGGCCGGAGCCGTCGCCGGTCGTGCGATGGTCTCCGACACGGCCTCGGGGCCACGGGCGGCGACGGTGTTCGGCACCCTGGCCGCGATCAACGCCGTCGGGCCGGTCGTCGCACCGCTGGCCGGCGGCGCCGTGCTCACCGTCGGGTCCTGGCGCCTGATGTTCGTCGTCCTCGCCGTGCTCGGGGTGGCGTTCGCCGTCACGGTCGTCCTGCGCTTCGGTGAGACCCTCCCGCCGGCCGCCCGGGGCGGGACCGGCTTCCGGGCGAACGGGCGTCGCATCCGGGACCTGCTCGCGATCGGGCGCTTCCGGGCCTACGTCCTGACCGGGGTGCTCTCGACTATCGGCTTCTTCGCCTACATCGCGACGAGCTCGTTCGTGTTCCAGCAGCAGTACGGCTTCTCGGAGCAGCGTTACACGCTCGTGTTCGCGACGAACGCCTCGGTGATGGTCGTCACGACGCTCGTGTTCCGCCGCGTCGTCGGCCGGTTCTCCGAGGACTCCCTGCTGACCGCGGGGCTCGCCACGGGGACCCTCGGCAGCGCGGTCGTCCTGGTCGCCGCCCTCGCCGGAGCGGGACCCGTGCCGGTCTGGTGCGGGCTCGCGGTGGTCACCGGGGCCTGGGGGTTCGTGCTGCCCGCGGCCATGACCCGGACGCAGCACGTCGGCGCTGCCCACCCGGGGACCGCGGCCGCACTGCAGGGCGGTCTCACCTTCGGACTCGGCGGGCTCGGGACGCCGCTCGCGGGTGCGCTCGGCGGGACCGCGACCGCGATGGGCGCCGTGATGGCGACGCTCATGGCGGCCGCCGTCGTCGTCCAGGTCCTCGCGACGCGGCGAGGCCGTACCGCCTGACGGCTCACACCCGGTAGGTTGCAGGGTGCACCCGCACCGAACCGAGGAGGCCCCTGCATGGACATCGTCGTACACGAGGCGACAGACGACACCGCCGTGCTGGAGTGCAGCGGACGACTCAACATGGTGAGCGCGGGAGCCTTCCGCGAGACCGTGGCGAAGGTCGTCGAGGGCGGACGCTCGCGTCTCGTCGTCGAGCTCTCCGGCGTCGAATTCATGGACTCGTCCGGACTGGGCGCCCTGGTCGGCTGCCTGAAGACCGCGCGCCAGGCCGGGGGAGACCTGCGGCTCGCCGCCCCCTCCGAGCAGGTGCAGATGGTGCTCAAGCTCTCCAACATCGACAAGATCCTGCGGACGTACCCGGACGGGGACGCCGCGGTGACGAACTGGGCATGACCGTGGCCACCGGCGAGCACGTCCTCGACCTCGCCTGCCCGCCCGACGACGTCACGGCGGTGCACACGTTCCTGTCCTCGGTGTGGGCACACGAGCCCGAGCTGTCCCTCGAGGACCGCATGGCGCTCGAACTCGCCCTCGTCGAGCTCGCCTCGAACGTCATCGAGCACGGAGCCGGCGGTCGTCCGGTGTCCTGCTCGCTCCGGATGGACGTCGGCCCGGACGAGGTCACGGTGTCGCTGTCCGACGACGGTGTGCCGGTCCTGGTCGACCCGTCGGCGGCGCACCTGCCGGACGCGCTGGCCGAGGGCGGCCGCGGGCTCGCGCTCGTGCAGATGGTCGTCGACGACCTGCGCTACGAGCGGGTCGACGACCGGAACCGATGGGTCGTCCGGCGCGGCCGCCGCTGACCGGCCGCCGCTGACCGGTCGCCGCTGACCGGTCTCCGCGTCCGGCCCGCGCATCATCCGTTTCCCGCACGGGAGGAGCCGGTCCGCGCACCCCGGGACGGTGCGCATGCGGGACCGGCGATGTCGTGTCACGCTCGGTCCGGTGACGACCGAGACGCGCGCTGACACCCGGATGCGCTACGAAGCCGTGGGGACCGACCTCGGCGCGGCGCTCCAGCTCTTCTCGGACGCGTACGACGGCGCGCACTTCGCTGCGCGCCACACCGCGCGGTCGTTCGGGTACCGCTTCAAGGCGGTCGGTGACGCGTCGATGTCGTTCCGGTCGACCCACTTCGACGCGCACGCGACGGGTGAGGCGTCCTCCGGCGACGACTACGCCGTCATGTGGGCGACCGACGGCGGAGGCACGGTCGACGTCGGTCGGGACGAGGCGTCCTTCGCTCCCGGGCACGCGCTCGTGTTCCCGGCAGGTCGGCCCTTCGTCTTCGAGGTCGAGGACGTCCGGCAGAACCTCGTGCACTTCGACCGGAGGTTCCTCGAGGGCATCGCGGCGGAGGAGCACGGCGGGCAGGCGGGCGCGATCGTCTTCGACCACACCGCGAGACCGCACGCCGAGGACCTGCGGGTGTGGAACGCACAGGTCCGACGGGCCGCGCAGGTCGTCCTCGGCCCCGCGGCTCCCTCACCGCTCGTCATGGCCGAGACCGCACGCGAGACCGCACTCGCGATGCTGCGGACCTTCCCGCACGAGCAGATCGCGCCCGAGGTCCCGATGCCGCAGGGTGCGACGAGCCGGGTCCGCGAAGCGGTCGAGTACATGCACGCCTACGCGCACACCCCGATCACGACCACCGACGTGGCCGAACACGTCGGACTCAGCGTCCGCGGGCTGCAGCAGGCGTTCCAGCGGCAGGTCGGGACCGCCCCGAACGCCATGCTCCGTGGCATCCGGATGGACCGCGTGCGCGAGGAGCTCCACCGGGGCACCCCGGGGGAGCTCACGGTCGCCGCGGTCGCGGTCCGGTGGGGCTTCGCGCACCTCGGTCGGTTCTCGGCTGCCTACTCGGCGCGGTTCGGCGAGTACCCGCGCGACACCCTGCACAGCTGACGGCCGTCGCCGCCAGGGCTGCCCGCTCCGCTGCCCGGATGCCCGCTACGCTGCCCGGATGGAGGAGCAGCTGCGCCCGGCGGACCGGCACCCCTGGGTCGTCGTCCCGGGCATCTGGGGGTCTGACCCCGAGCACTGGCAGTCCCGCTGGCAGGACGAGCGCGCCGACGGTGCGGTACGCATCGCACCGAGGTCCTGGTCGGACCCGGAGCCCGGCGACTGGAGCCGGGCGATCACCGAGGCCGTCGACGCCTGCTCCCGGCCGCCGGTGCTCGTCGCGCACAGCCTGGGCGTCCTGGCGGTGGCCGACTGGTTGGCAGAGCACGTCGTCGACGGCGCTCACGAGCGGGTCGTCGGCGCGTTCCTGGTGGCACCCCCGGACCCCGGGGCGCCGGTGTTCCCCGCCGAGGCTGCCGGCTTCCGCGCTCCGCGCCGACCCGTCGCGGTACCGACCGTGCTCGTGGTCAGCGACGACGACCCGTACTGCTCCGTCGACCGAGCCGTCGCGTTCGCCGGCACGCTCGGGTCCCGGGTGGTCCGGGTGGGGGACCGGCAGCACGTGAACGTCGCGAGCGGTGTCGGTGCCTGGGACGAGGGTCGGCGCCTGCTCGACGACTTCGCGGAGTCGCTCCCGAGGCCCTGACACGCCGCTCATCTCCGACCCGGTACGTCACGTCCGAGAGTGCGGGATGCGCGACACACCGCGGATCTCCCCGCATCCGGCGCACGTGATATCTATCCTGCGTCACATGGAGACCCAGCCCGGTGCGCGCACCCCCCTCGTCGACCCGTTCGGTCGCGAGCTCGAGGAGTGGCTCCGAGACGTCCCGGCCACCCGTACGCCGTACCTGGCGGACCTCGTGGTGCCGCCGGTCACGGGTCCGGTGCAGCGCCCGGTGACCACGGACGCCGTCGCCGAGCCCGCCGTGCCCGTCGGCCCTGGTGCGGCTGCTGCCGAGCCCGAGCCCGAGCCCGGGTCGGCGTCGGACGAACCCGCACCCGCGCTCGTACCCGCCGCTGCCGCGCCCGCCGCCGAGCACTCGGAGCCCACCGCCTTCCGTCGTCGAGACCGTGCACGGCACGTCGCGGCCTGCGCCCCGTCGTTCCCCGAGCCGCCCGCCCGGATCGCCCTGCGCATCGAGGACCTGGCGGTCGAGGTCTCCGCCACGAGCGGCCGCACCACGATCGACCGCATCGTGCTGCTCGAGGACGAGGTCCGCCGCCGCGACGAGGACCTCGCGCGCCTCGCCGCCTGGGAGGCCACCGTCGCCCACCTCGACGACGCCGAGGTCGACGCCGCGCGTGCGTTCGCCCGCGCCGTCTTCGCGGACCTGCTCGCCGACGCAGCGGACGAGGTCGCGCGCCGTGATCGTGCCGCCGCCCGACGCGCCGCCACAGCACCGGTGCCGACGCCGGTGCGTGCAGCAGCCGCCCCGCGCGCCGCCGCACCCCGGACCGACGTCGCGACCCCGACGCGACCCGTCCAGCGGGCCACGACCGCACCGACCACGACCGGGGTCCTCGCGACCACGGGCTCGGGTGCCGTCGACGCTGCGGCGACCACCCCGGGCCGCGAGCTGCCGGTCCGGCCGGTGCTGGGCCTCCCGGTCGGCTCGCCCCTGTCGGCCGCGACCCGGCCCGCTCCGCTCGTCCAGCCGGCCACCGGGCCCACCGTCATCGACCGGGCTGCCTTCGCGGCCGCGCTGACCGCGCACACCGGTGCGACGGCGAGCACGCCGGTCGTGCTGCCCGAGGCGGTGGCCCTGCCCGCGAGCGAGACCACGGCGAGCCACGACGACGAGCACGCGCCGACGACGGACAGCACCGGACCCGGCTGGTGGGCGCGCCTCGTGGCACGTCTGCGGTCCCTGTTCGGCCGCCGCTGAGCGATCCGGACCCCGCCTGCGGCTCGGTAGACTGACGGGATGCCGACGCTCCGCGAACTCCAGGCCGTGATCGAGGACCTGTGGCCCTCCGCCGGCGCCGAGTCCTGGGATGCCGTGGGGCTCGTCTCCGGGCACCCGGACCAGCCGGTCGAGCACGTCCACCTCGCCGTCGACGCCGTGCCGGCCACGGCGGACGAGGCGGTCGCCGTGGGTGCCGACCTGCTCCTCACCCACCACCCGCTCCTGCTCCGCGGCGTCACCACGATCGACGAGACGACCGCCAAGGGACGGGTCCTCGCGACACTCGTGCGGGGCGGGACCGCCCTGCTGGCCGCGCACACGAACGCCGACGTCGTGACGACCGGTACCTCGGCCGTGCTCGCGGACCGGCTGGGCCTCTCCGAGCAGCGGCCGCTCGAGCCGGGCGCCGATCCCGGCACCGGCACCGGCATCGGTCGTGTCGGGGTCCTGCCGCACGGGACCACCCTGGGCGCGCTCGCCCGGCAGCTCGTCGACCTCCTGCCGCCGACGGCGACCGGGGTCCGGGTCTCGGGCGACTTCGACCGGCCCGTCCGCACGGTCGCGCTGTGCGCCGGGGCCGGCGACGCCTACCTCGGCAACGCCGCGGTCCGCACCGCCGACGTCTACGTCACGAGCGACCTCCGGCACCACCCCGCCTCGGAGTTCCGCGAGCAGGCCCTGCTCGTCGACGGCCCGGCGCTGGTGGACACCTCGCACTGGGCGACCGAGTGGCTCTGGCTCGACGTCGCCGCCGAGCAGCTCCGACGACTCGCCGGCGTCCGCGTGACCGTCAGCGACCTGCGCACCGACCCCTGGGACTTCGCCGTCCTGCCCGCGGCCGAGCCGACACCCGGACCGATCGCTGCGGACGGCTCCGGCTCGACCGGCACCGCCGCTCCCACCCCCGCCCCCGAAGGAGACCGACCGTGAAGGCAGCACCCGAGGACCAGGTCGTCCTCCTCGACCTCCAGCGCCTCGACAACGACGTGACCCGTCTGTCGCACCGCATCACCGCCCTGCAGAAGGGCGACCGTCTCACGGAGCTCGGCACGACCGCCGCCTCGTTGCGCGCCGAACTCGCCGCCGCGACCGGCCAGGTCGAGGACGCCGAACGGGAACGCACACGCCTCGAGTCGGACACCGCGACGGCGCAGGCCCGCATCGAGCGCGACACGACGATGCTGCAGAACGTCTCCAGCGCGAAGGACGCCGCCGGGCTCGAGAGCGAGATGGAGTCCCTCCGTCGCCGCATCGGCGACCTGGAGACCGCCGAGCTCGAGGTGATGGAGCAGCTCGACGTGCACCGCGCTCGCGTCGGGGACATCGAGGCGAAGCTCGCCGGGGTCGAGGCGGACCGTGCCACGCTGGTCGCGGAACGTGACTCCGAGATCGCCCGTGCCGAGGCCGACCGCGAGTCGGCGGTCCAGAGCCGTGCGGCCGTCGCCACGAAGGTGCCCGCGGACCTGCTGGCGCTGTACGACCGGCAGCGTGCCCGCTACGGCTTCGGTGCGTCGCTGCTGCAGGGCGGGGTCTCGACCGCCTCGGGCGTGACCCTCACGAACTCGGACCTGCAGGACATCCGTCGGGCCGCGCCCGACGACGTCGTGCTCTGCCCCGACAGCGACGCGATCCTGGTGCGCACGGCCGAGTCCGGCCTGTAGACGCGGGACCACCGGACGGGAGGCTCGTGGCGACACCGCCACGAGCCTCCCGTCCGTCGTCGGTGGGGACGCGCGGGGCGCGCTCGTGGTGTCGTGTGTGCGAACGGGCCGGCCGTACGCCGGGTTCTGTCCCGCTCTCGCGGTGACGGCCATCTCTCTCGGACCGACGTTGCCGCCGGCCTCCAGCGGTCCACCCGAGGACTCAGCGAGCAGCCTCGTCGTCCTCTGTCTGACCTTGCTCCGGGCGAGGTTTACCGAGCGGATCCGGTCACCCGGACCCCTGGTGGTCTCTTACACCACCGTTTCACCCTTACCGACGTCGCCGCCGGCGGTCTGCTTTCTGTGGCACTGTCTCGCGGATTGCTCCGGGTGGGTGTTACCCACCGCCCTGCTCTGTGGAGCCCGGACGTTCCTCGGCACTCCCGGGGGAGTGACGCGACCGTCTCACCGACCCGTTCGCACCCCCGAGTCTACCGCTGCCGACCCCCGTCCCGCGCCCGCCTGCTGCCGACGGTCCCGGCGTCCGGCCTCCTCGTGCCCCGCCGTCGTTCGCCGAGCGGGCCAGATCTGTCACGCTCGACGCTGACACCCGACCGATCGCACCCGTTCGTCGGAGCACGCGCGGCATGTCCTGCCCGCTCGCCGGACAGCCGGAGCCGGCCGCCGGCGGACGGGCAGGAGCAGCGCTGTCGGCAGCGCCGCCTACTTGCTACGCGCCGCCAGGGTCGCTGCCCCGATGATGCCGGCGTTGTTCCGGAGGGTCGCGGGGATGATGTCCGCCTGCAGGTCGAGCAGCGGCAGGAACTCCTCGTGGTGCTTCGACACGCCGCCGCCGACGACGAAGAGCTCGGGGGAGAGCAGGGCCTCGAGCGTCGAGTAGTACTTCTGCAGGCGCTTCGCCCAGTGCTTCCAGGACAGCTCGTCCCGCTCCTTGGCCGCGAACGAGGCCTTCGTCTCGGCGTCGTGCCCGTCGATCTCCAGGTGGCCGAGCTCGGAGTTGACGATGAGCACGCCGTCGTTGATCAGCGCCGTGCCGATCCCGGTGCCCAGGGTCGTGACGACCACGAGCCCGTCCTTGCCCTTCGCGGCGCCGAACTGCTGCTCGGCGAACCCGGCGGCGTCGGCGTCGTTGACGAAGTGGATGGAGCGACCGAGCTCCTTCTCGAAGAGCGCCTCGGCCTCGAAGCCGATCCACTTCTTCGACACGTTCGCAGCCGACATGGTCTTGCCGTCACGGACGATCGCGGGGAAGCAGACCCCGACGGGCACGTCCGCCGCCGGAGCGAGTTCGTCGAGGATCGACTTCGCGACCGCGACGATGTCGTGCGGCTTGCCGCCCTCGGGGGTGGCCTTCTTGATCCGGTCGGTCGTGAGCTCGCCGGTGGCGACGTCGACGATCGCGCCCTTGATGCCCGTACCGCCGATGTCGACGCCGACTGCGAGGGAGGTCATGAGAAGCGGTGCCTTTCGAGAGTGTCCGTCAGGAGACGGTGAGGAGTTCCGCGCCGCGCTCGGTGACGACGAGGGTGTGTTCGAACTGTGCGGTCCAGGACTTGTCGCGGGTGCTGACGGTCCAGTCGTCCGACCAGATGTCGGCCTCGATGCCGCCGAGCGTGAGCATGGGCTCGATGGTGAACACCATGCCCGGCTCCATGACGTCGTCGAAGCGCGGCGCGTCGTAGTGGGGGATGATCAGCCCGGAGTGGAAGGCACGACCGACGCCGTGACCGGTGTAGTCACGGACGACGCCGTAGCCGAAGCGCTTCGCGTAGGCCTCGATCGCTCGTCCGATGACGTTGACCTGCCGTCCGGGGGCCACGGCCTTGATCCCGCGCTCGAGCGCGGTGCGGGTGCGGTCGACCAGGTCCTGCACCTCCTGCGACGCCTGCCCGACGACGAACGTGCGGTTCGTGTCGCCGTGCATGCCGTCCTTGTAGGCGGTGATGTCGATGTTGACCAGGTCACCCTCCTGCAGCACGGTGTCGTCCGGGATGCCGTGGCAGATGACCTCGTTCAGGCTCGAGCAGAGCGACTTGGGGTACCCGCGGTAGCCGAGCGTGGAGGGGTAGGCCCCGTGGGACACGACGAACTCGTGGCCGATCCGGTCGAGCTCGTCGGTGGTGACCCCGGGGCGGATGGCGTCCCCGACGGCGTCGATGGCCTGCGAGGCGATGCGTCCCGCGGCCCGGATCAGCTCGACCTCGTCCGGCGTGTACGTGTCACCGAGTCCGTGCTCGTGGGGCTCGACGCGCCCGACGTACTCGGGACGCTCGATGTCCTTCGGCACGGGGCGCTGGGGGGAGATCCGGCCGGCGGTCAGGTGTCCGTGTTCGTCCCGGGGCATGCCGACCACTCTAACCGGGTGCGGCAGGCCGCCGTCCCGCCGCACGCCGGCGCCGAGACGACTGCGGCCGCGCGAGACGCCCCGCACGTGCGCGAGACGCGGCACGTGCGTGACACGCCTCGCCGGTGCCGAGCCGCCCTCGCCGGTGCCGAGACGCCGCGCCGACCGACACGTGCGCGAGACACCGGCGTCGGTGCGAGACGCCCCGTCCGTGCCGAGACGCCGCGAGATCCGGCGGCGTCTCGCGGTGCCGAGGGCGTCCGGCGGTGACGCCGGCGTCTCGCGGCGCCGCGCGGGGCACCGGCGACGCCCCGGCTCGAACCCGCCCTCAGGACCGCCCGCCCAGCGCCCCGCGCCCGACGCGACGGCCTGGAGGAGCGGTGCCGGCCCGCCGGACCGGCACCGAGCCTCCAGGCCGGTCGCCGCCACCGCCCGGCCGGGCCCCGCGACCGTCCCCGGTCCGCGACCCCGCGAGTCTCGAGCTGAGCGACCGATCGCGCGCCCCGGTGCGCGAAGACTGTCGCGCAGCCCGAGACTCGGCTGCGCACCCGCCGCGCGCCGCGCGCGAGCGCGGTCCGACCCCGCACCCGTCGCGCGCGGGCACCGCCCGACCGCCGTGGGTACGGTGGCGCCATGAGCGACGAACGCATCGAGTCCCAGTGGTGGTTCAACGAGAAGACGCACGAGGTGGAGCAGGGCCCGCAGTCGCCGCAGCGCGACCGCATCGGCCCGTTCGACACCCGCGAGGACGCGCAACACGCCCTGGACCGCATCAAGGCGAACAACGAGCGCTGGGACGACGCGGACCAATAGGCTGGGAGCCCCAGCAGCACCACGGAAAGGGCGTCCATGGACAAGCAGACGGACTTCGTGCTCCGCACCATCGAGGAGCGGGGCATCAAGTTCATCCGACTCTGGTTCACCGACGTCATCGGCACGCTGAAGTCCGTCGCGATCGCCCCGGCCGAGGTCGAGGGGGCCTTCGCGGAGGGCATCGGGTTCGACGGCTCCGCGATCGAGGGCCTCACGCGCTCCTACGAGGCCGACGTCCTGGCGCACCCGGACCCCTCGACGTTCCAGATCCTGCCCTGGCGGGGCGAGGTCGACCCGACGGCGCGGATGTTCTGCGACATCACGACGCCCGACGGCCAGCCCGCCGTCGCCGACCCTCGCAACGTGCTGAAGCGGACGCTGGCGAAGGCGAGCGACCGTGGGTTCACCTTCTACACGCACCCCGAGATCGAGTTCTACCTGCTGAAGAGCCGCGACTGGGCGGACGGCGGCCCGCAGCCCGTCGACCAGGCCGGCTACTTCGACAACGTCCCCGGCGGCAGCGCCCACGACTTCCGCCGCCGCTCGGTGCGCATGCTCGAGGACCTCGGCATCTCGGTGGAGTTCTCCCACCACGAGGCGGGCCCCGGGCAGAACGAGATCGACCTCCGCTACGCCGACGCGCTGACGATGGCGGACAACATCATGACCTTCCGCACGGTGGTGAAGGAGGTCGCGATCGAGCAGGGCGTCTACGCGACCTTCATGCCGAAGCCGCTGTCGGGGCAGCCCGGCTCCGGCATGCACACGCACGTCTCGCTCTTCGAGGGCGACCAGAACGCCTTCTACGAGGCCGGCGGCGAGTACCAGCTGTCGCAGACCGCGAAGCACTTCATCGCCGGTGTGCTGCGGCACGCGCCGGAGATCACCGCCGTGACGAACCAGTTCGTCAACTCGTACAAGCGCCTGTGGGGCGGTGACGAGGCCCCGTCCTTCGTGACCTGGGGCCACAACAACCGTTCGGCCCTGGTCCGCGTGCCGCTGTACAAGCCGAACAAGGGCCAGTCCGCCCGCGTCGAGTACCGCGGCATCGACTCCGCCGCGAACCCGTACCTGGCGTACTCGCTGCTCCTCGCGGCGGGCCTCAAGGGCATCGACGAGGGCTACGAGCTCCCGCCGGAGGCCGAGGACAACGTCTGGAGCCTGTCCGACGCCGAGCGCAAGGCCCTCGGCTACAAGCAGCTCCCGGCCAGCCTCGACCACGCGCTCGGTCTGATGGAGGACTCGGAGCTCGTCGCCGAGACCCTGGGCGAGCAGGTCTTCAACTTCGTGCTGCTCAACAAGCGGCAGGAGTGGAAGGCCTACCGCGACCAGGTCACGCCGTTCGAGCTCCGCACGAACCTCGGCGCGCTCTAGCAGCCGCCCGGTGCGCCACCCATGACCGGTCGGACGAAGACGTCCCGTTCCGAGATGGCCCGCCTGGGCTTCGCGGAGCTGTCGGAGAGCCTGGAGCGGATCGCCGGCCTGGAGGCCCGGTTCGGCCCCGACCTACGGGTGCCGGTCGCCGACGCCCCGGCCCTGTGGGAGTCCACGGCCGATCCCGACGGTGCGCTCCGGCTGCTCGAGCGGCTCCTCGAGCGTGCGCCGGACGAGCTGCGGCCGGTCCTGGCTGACCGGGCGGCCACCGAGCGGCTCGTCCGGTTGCTCGGTGCGTCGACGGGGCTCGGGGAGTTCCTCCACCGTCGTCCGGCGGAGATCGCGCTGCTGCTCGAGCCGGTCACCCCGCCGTGGTCGCAGGAGGCGTACACGGAGTCGCTGGCCGACGCGGTCGCGGACGCCACCGGTGAGGACGCCCGCCTCCGGCTGCGGGTGCGCTACCGGCGGCACCTGGCGCAGATCGCCCTGTTCGACGTGCTGCACCCCGCCCCGACCGAGGCGTTCCCGGCGGTCGCCGCGGGGCTCGCCGACCTGGCCGCCGCGGCGCTCGAGGCGGCGGTCGCCGTCGCCCGGCGCGAGGTCCCGTTCCCCGCCGCCGACGTCGAGGCGACCCCGCTCGCCGTGATCGGCATGGGGAAGGCCGGCGCACGCGAGCTCAACTACGTCAGCGACGTCGACGTCATCTTCGTCACCGAGTCGACCCGTGACGACGAGGCCGGCTCCGGCGTCGGAACCGACCGCGCCGTCCTCATCGCGACGCGGCTGGCGATCGCGGCGACGCACGCCATCACCGACCTCGCGGCCGAACCGGCACTGTGGGAGGTCGACGCCAACCTGCGGCCGGAGGGCAAGGACGGCGCGCTCGTCCGGACGCTCGACTCGCACGTGGCGTACTACGAGCGCTGGGCGAAGGGGTGGGAGTTCCAGGCGCTGCTCAAGGCGCGGCCGATCGCCGGCAGTCGGGACCTGGGGGAGCGCTACGCCGCAGCGGTCGCCCCGTTCGTCTGGAGTTCCGCCGGCCGGCCCGGGTTCGTCGAGTCGGTGCAGCGGATGCGGGAACGCGTCACCGAGCACATCCCGGACGACGAGGTCGACCGGCAGATCAAGCTCGGGCCGGGCGGGCTGCGCGACGTCGAGTTCACCGTGCAGCTCCTGCAGCTCGTGCACGGCCGCGACGACGACACCGTGCGGGTCCGCTCGACGCTCGAGGCGATGGACGCCCTGGCCGCCGCCGGGTACGTGGGCCGACCCGAGGCCGCACGCTTCGGCCCCGACTACGCCCTGCTGCGCCTCCTCGAGCACCGCATCCAGCTCCGACGACTGCAGCGCACGCACCTCATGCCCTCCGACGAGGACGAGCTCCGGGTGCTCGCACGCTCGACCGGGCTCGCGACCTCGGCGGCGGCGCTGGAGCAGCGGTGGCGCGGCGTGAAGCTCGAGGTCCGCGGGCTCCACGAGCGGCTCTTCTACCGACCGCTGCTCTCGGCGGTGGCCGCGACCGACGGTGACATCGTCCTGACGAACGACCAGGCGGCCGACCGCCTCGGCGCGATCGGCTTCGCGGACCCCTCGGGCGCGCTCGGCCACATCCGCGCGCTCACGCAGGGCACGAGCCGGCGGGCCGCGATACAGCGCAACCTGCTCCCCGTGCTCCTGCGGTGGATGGCCGAGGGGCCGGCTCCGGACCGGGCGCTCCTGGCGTTCCGGCGCCTCAGCGACACGCTGGGGGAGTCGAGCTGGTTCCTCCGCATGCTCCGCGACTCGTCGGGCGCCGCGCACTCCCTGACGACCGTGCTGTCCGAGTCGGCGTTCCTCGCCGGGTTGCTCGAGCGCTTCCCCGAAGCGGTCGCGTGGCTCGACGAACCGGAGACGCTCCTCCGGCCCCGACCGCTGGCGTCCCTGCTCGCCGAACACGCCGCGACGACCGCCCGACACGGTGACGACGTCGACGGTGCCGCCGCCCTCGTCCGGTCCGCCCGACGTCGCGAGACGCTCCGGCTCGGCATGGCCGCAGTGCTGGGCCACCTCGACGTGGACGCACTCGGTCCGGCGCTGTCCGACGTCTCCGAGGCGACCCTGACCGGAGCGCTCACCCTCGCGCGGCGGGACGCTCCCGAGGGCCTCGCGTTCGGCATCGTCGCGATGGGACGCTTCGGTGGCCGGGAGCTCGGCTTCGGGTCCGACGCCGACGTGCTCTACGTGTACCGGGCGCCGGAGGGCCTCGAGTCGGAGCAGGCCTCGCGGGCGGCGCAGCGCATCGTCCGTGAGCTGTCGCGGCTGACCGACGACGCCATCCACCCGTTCGAGCTCGACATCGACCTGCGTCCGGAGGGGAAGAACGGACCGGTGGTGCGGACGCTCGAATCGTACGGCGCGTACTACGCCCGGTGGTCGTTGACGTGGGAGGCGCAGGCGCTCCTCCGGGCCCGTGGTGCCGTCGGCGACGACGGACTCCTGCGGGACTTCGAGCACCTGGCGGACCGGACCCGGTACCCGGAGCACATCGACGAGCAGGCGGTCCGCGAGGTCCGGCGCATCAAGGCCCGCGTCGAGTCCGAGCGGCTGCCACGCGGAGCCGACCCAGCGCGGCACCTGAAGCTCGGCCGCGGGTCCCTCAGCGACGTGGAGTGGTTCGTGCAGCTGCTGCAGCTGCAGCACGCGACGACGGTGCCCGGGCTCCGGACCACCTCGACGCTCGAGGCGCTCGACGCCGCCACCGCCGCCGGACTCGTCGCGGCGGAGGACGCCGACCGCCTCGGCGCCGCCTGGCGCTTCGCGTCCCGCACCCGGAGCGCCCTCGTGCTCTGGTCCGGGAAGACGACCGACGTGCTGCCCGTCGACCGGGTGCAGCTCGAGGGCATCGCGCGCCTGATGGAGTACCCGCCCGGATCGGCGTCCCGGCTCGAGGACGACTACCTCGGCGTCACACGGCGCGCTCGCCAGGTCTTCGAGCGGGAGTTCTACGGCGCCTGAGGGTGGGGCGACACGCCCGGACCGACGTCCGCGGGGGAACGTGACACGTCGTCGTCGATGAATTCCTGATGTCGTCCGCCGTCCCCCGACGGCTGCCGCGCTGTACCCCGACCGGCACGGGCCCACCCGTCGTGACCGGACCGTGATCGGGGGCTGCGGACCGGGGCAGCAGCGGCCCCGACCAGGCACCCCCCGGACGGGGGTACGTGCCCTCCGACCTGGGGTTTCCTACACTGAGTAGCCCCGCCTCCCGGGCCGTCATCGGCTGCTGTTGCGCTCCGGACGGCGGTGGACCGGTCCACATTCCTGCTGTCAGCAGCAGTGCGGACAGCCGCGGTCTGCCGCGAGGGGGACTGCGTTGTACCCCGTGACCTCCTGGAAACACCCCCGGACAGGGGTCGCGTTGCGGTGGCACCCAGCTTCTGCCTCAATGGGCTCACCCGAACCGCCCACGGTTCCTCGATGAAGCGGAATCCCCACCTCGAACGTTGAAGCAGGGATCGATGTTCACCTTCATTCTGCAGATCCGGCAGATGGTCGAAGGGCACCCCGAGTTCTACCTGTTCGCCGTGTACTCCGCGGTGATCTGGTTGCTCTGGCTGCTCAAGGTCGTCCTGTCCGCCCGCTACCGCCCCTACACCGGCACCTTCGTCGGGACGACCAGCGTGGTCGTCCCCGTCGTCGACGAGCCGATCGACCTCTTCCGTGACGTGATCGGCCGCATGGTCGAGCAGGGGCCGGGCGAGATCATCGTCGTCATCAACGGCGCGAGGAACGAGGCGCTGGAGCAGGTCTGCGACGAGTTCGCCCCGCTCGTCCGCTGGACCCACACGCCGATCCCGGGCAAGCGCAACGCCGTCAAGGTCGGCACCGAGATGTCGACGGGCGACATCACCGTGCTCGTCGACTCGGACACGGTGTGGACCCCGGGGACGCTCTCCGAGCTGCTCAAGCCCTTCGCCGACGAGTCCGTCGGCGGGGTCACCACCCGCCAGCGCATCCTCGAGCCGACGCGCTCGTGGATCACCCGGTGGGCCGACTGGCTCGAGAACTCGCGGGCGCTCTACTCGATGCCGGCGCAGAGCGTGCTCGGCCAGATCGGGTGCCTGCCCGGGCGCACCATCGCCTTCCGCCGGAACATCCTCGCCCGTGTCATGGACCGGTTCATGCACGAGGAGTTCATGGGTGTCTTCCTCGAGGTGTCCGACGACCGCACCCTGACGAACCTGACCCTCAAGGAGGGCTACCGGACCGTCTACCAGTACACGTCGCTGGTCTACACGGACGCACCGCTGCAGGTGAAGAAGCTGTTCAAGCAGCAACTGCGCTGGGCCCGCGGCTCGCAGTACAACACGCTGCGCATGCTCCCGTGGATGCTCGGTCACGCGCCGATCCTGGCGGTGTTCTTCCTCACCGACATCATCCTGCCGTTCATGCTCTTCGGCGTGATCGCCGGCTGGATCTACCGCGCGGTGACCGGGCAGGGCGAGAACCTGTACCAGGGCATCCTGCAGCAGTACGGCTTCTCGACGGGCTTCGTCTACGTCGCCGGGCTCATGGTCGTCTCCAGCGTGCTGAGCATGGCGGTCCGCCAGATGCGCCACCTCGCCGAGAAGCCGAGCGACTTCTTCCGGCTGCCGATGTTCATCATCGTGTCGACGTTCTTCCTCATGCCGATCCGGCTCATCGGCTTCTTCCGCCTGGCGCACGCGTCCGGGTGGGGGACCCGCGCCGGGGCGTACGCCGGTGGTCCGATGGAGGAGGACCCTGCGGCCGCCGTCCAGCCGACCGCCACCGGCACGCCGGTCAGCCCGGTCGACGCCGGGCTGCCACCGGCGGACCGCACCGACGTCGCCCGGTCCCGGGTCGACGTCGGCGACCAGACCGCGGCCGACCGCGCGTTCGACGAGCTCTTCGGTGCCGACGCCACGACCAACTCGACCGCGACGGTCCTCGCCACCCGGCGATCGGCGGCGGCGGCTGCGGCCCCCGCCGCGCCTGTCCGTCCGGCGTCGGCGAAGGCCCGCCGTCGCAACCCGTACGCCGCGATCCCGTACCTCATCGGGTTCGCGATCCTCGCACTGGAGGCGTTCCTCATTGTCTGACCTCATCCGTTCCACCAGCACGTGGTGGGCCCAGTCGAGCAAGCACGCCCGTCGCACCGCGATCGGTACGGTCGCGATCGTCCTGGTGCTCGGCCTGATCACCTGGACCGTGTGGGTGTCGCCGGCCGGCCCGGTGTCGAGCGCGGTGCAGACCGCCCTCGGCGTCACCCCGCCGAAGGCGAAGCAGCCCACCGCCGCCGAACTCAGCGCGAAGCTCGACGCGGCGCAGCAGACCATCTGGAAGCTCGAGGGCAAGCTCGACTCCTCGGGAGCGCAGGCCGGGTCGCGGGCCGAGGAGATCACCCGCCTGAAGGCGCAGATCGCCTCGCTGCAGTCCGACCTCGGCGCTGCGACGAGCGGCGGCAAGGCGTCCGCCGGCGGGTCGGGGCCGGCGGGTTCCTCCGGCGGGTCCGGTCCGAGCGGGAGCGCTGCGGGGACCGCCGCCGGCGCCTCCGACTCCGGCGCCGGCTCGGGCGGGGGCTCCGGCTCCGGTTCGGGCGCCTCCGACGGGAAGGGCGGGACCGGCGGCACCGGCGGGACCGCGGGCCCGTCGAAGGACCCGGTCGCGTCCGAACCGATCACGACCCCGACCAAGGCGCAGATCCTCGGTCAGCAGTCCCGCTGGTACGGGCTCTACACGACGCAGTCGCCCTTCAACTGGGCCGAGTACGACCGCGTCTCGCAGGAGGTCGGCCGGGCCACGAACATGGTGGGCTACTTCCAGGGGTTCGACCAGGACTTCAATGCCAGCGCCGTCCAGCGGTCGTGGGCGAACGGCCGCCTGCCGATGATGACGTGGGAGACCGTGCCCGCGAAGACCGGGAACGACCAGCCGTACGTCGAGGGCTACACGAACCAGGACATCGTCTCCGGGAAGTTCGACGACTACCTCGCGTCCTACGCGAGGGCGCTGAAGGCGAACGGGATGCCCGTCGTCATCCGCCTCGACCACGAGATGAACGGCCAGTGGTACAACTGGTCCGAGGGGTCGAAGCAGCAGAACGCACCGGGGTCGTACGTCGCCATGTGGCAGCACGTGCACGACGTCTTCCAGGCCAACGGAGCGAACGACTACGTCATCTGGAACTGGTCGCCGTCGCGCATCGACAAGCTCGGCAACCCGAAGTACCAGACGCTCGACTACATGCGGCAGTACTACCCGGGCGCCGACTACGTCGACTGGGTCGGCATGAGCGGCTACTACCGCACGGCCACCGAGCAGCCCACGTTCCAGAACACCTTCGGAGCGACCCTCGCGCAGCTCCGGCAGGTCGCGCCGGGCAAGCACGTCCTGCTCAACGAGATCGGCGCCACCGAGACCGGCGGCAGCGTCTCGGACAGCCAGAAGTCGCAGTGGATCGACTCGCTCTTCGACGCCCTCGCCGACCCCGCCAACCGTGACGTCATCGGCTTCGCGTACTTCAGCCAGGTGGCCACCACCATCGTCGACGGCGCCCGCACCACGAACGACTGGCGCCTCGACTCCCGCGCCGACAGCCTGGCGACCTTCGCCGAGGGCATCGCCCGCACCGACACCGACTACGACCTGCAGGAGGTCAAGCAGTGACCGCTCAGAAGAAGACCGACGCCGCCGACGTGCGGCCGGCTCCCGTCATCAGTGTCATCGGCACCGGATACCTCGGCGCCACCCACGCAGCCGCCATGGCCGAGATGGGCTTCGAGACCATCGGCGTGGACGTCGACCCCGCGAAGCTCGCCGCCCTGTCCGCCGGCGAGGTGCCGTTCTACGAGCCCGGCCTGCCCGAGCTCATCACGAAGCACGTCGCCACCGGGAAGCTCCGGTTCACCGCCGACCTGGCCGAGGCCGTCGCCGCCGCGGACGTCCACTTCGTCTGCGTCGGCACGCCGCAGAAGGCCGGGTCGCACGCTGCGAACCTGACCTACGTCGAGGCCGCCACCCGCGGTGTCGCGGAGCACCTCACCCACCCGGGGCTCATCGTCGGCAAGTCCACGGTGCCCGTCGGGACGGCGGAGCGACTGCGCGGGATCGTCCGCGAGTTCAGCCCGTCCGGCATCCAGGCGGAGCTCGTCTGGAACCCGGAGTTCCTCCGCGAGGGCAAGGCCGTCGACGACACCTTGCACCCCGACCGTCTGGTCTGGGGCGGCGCGTCGGCGGCGGCGGACGCGGTGATCCGCGAGGTCTACGCGGCACCGATCGCCGAGGGCACGCCGGTCATCACGACGGACCTCGCGACCGCCGAGCTCGTGAAGGTCAGCGCGAACGCGTTCCTCGCGACGAAGATCTCCTTCATCAACGCGATCTCCGAGATGTGCGCCATCACCGGTGCCGACGTCACCACGCTCGCCGACGCCCTCGGGCACGACGTCCGCATCGGGCGCAAGTTCCTGAACGCCGGGCTCGGCTTCGGCGGCGGCTGCCTGCCGAAGGACATCCGTGCGCTCATGCACCGTGCGAACGAGATCGGCGCCGGTCGGGTCGTCGGACTGATGCAGCAGGTCGACGAGATCAACATGGGACAGCGCGAGCGGGTCATCGACATGACGATCGAGGCGCTCGGGGGTTCCGTGCTGAACCGTCGCGTGGCCGTGGTCGGGGCTGCGTTCAAGCCGCTCACCGACGACGTCCGGGACTCGCCGGCGCTCAACGTCGCTGCGGCGCTGCACCTCCGCGGCGCGCAGGTCACGCTGTGGGACCCGGAGGCCAACGAGACCGCTCGTCGCTCCTTCCCGACGCTGTCCTACGCGGGGACGAAGGAGGACGCGGTCGAGGGTGCCGACGTGGTGCTCGTCCTGACGGAGTGGGACGAGATCGTGCAGGCGTCGCCGGTGTCGCTCGGCGGCATCGTCGGCCGTCGCACCGTCATCGACGCCCGCAACTGCCTCCCGGTCGCCGACTGGGTCGAGGCCGGGTGGTCCGTCCGCTCCCTGGGGCGGCCCACACCGGTCGCGAGCTCGGCCGTGAGCGTGGCGGCGGGGTCGAACGACGTGCTGGCCGCAGCGCGCTAGTCGTCACCGCGCAGGAGCGGGGTCCGTGCCGGGGGCGGCAGGGACCCCGCTCCTGTGCGTCCGGGCGTGCCTCGCCCTTCCGGGCGTACCTGGTCCTTCCGGGCGTGGCTGGTCCTTCCGGGCGTACCAGGTGGTTCGTTCCGACCAGGTACGCCCGTTCCCGCCCGCCATCGCGCGCGTCATGGGAAGGAACGGGCGCACAGCAGGCGACTGTCTGGAGGCCCGGTGTCGGTCCGCCGGACCGGCACCGGGCCTCCAGGCGGTCACCACGACGGCACGACGCGCCCCGCACGCAGAAGGCCCCGCACCGGAACCGGTGCGGGGCCTTCGTGGTGTCAGCGCAGATCAGACGCCGAAGTACAGCTCGTACTCGAACGGGTGCGGACGCTGCGCGAGCGGGAGGATCTCGTTCTCACGCTTGTAGTCGATCCAGGTCTGGATGAGGTCCTCGGTGAAGACGTTGCCCTTCGTGAGGAACTCGTGGTCCGCCTCGAGGGCCTCGAGCGCCTCGTCGAGGGAGCCCGGCACCTGCGGGATGCCCTTGGCCTCCTCCGGGGGGAGCTCGTAGAGGTCCTTGTCGACCGGCTCGTGCGGCTCGATGCGGTTCTGGATGCCGTCGAGGCCCGCCATCAGCTGCGCCGCGAAGGCGAGGTACGGGTTGCCCGAGGCGTCCGGCGCGCGGAACTCGATGCGCTTCGCCTTCGGGTTCGTGCCCGTGATCGGGATGCGGATCGCGGCGGAGCGGTTGCCGGCCGAGTACACCAGGTTGACCGGAGCCTCGAACCCCTTGACCAGACGGTGGTAGGAGTTGATCGACGGGTTCGTGAAGGCGAGCAGCGCCGGGGCGTGCTTCAGGATGCCACCGATGTACCAGCGCGCGACGTCCGAGAGGCCGCCGTAGCCGTTCTCGTCGTAGAACAGCGGCTTGCCGTCGCTCCAGAGCGACTGGTGGGTGTGCATGCCCGAACCGTTGTCGCCGAACAGCGGCTTCGGCATGAACGTGGCGACCTTGCCCCACTGGTCGGCCGTGTTCTTGACGATGTACTTGAACTTCAGGATGTCGTCCGCCGCGTGGACCATCGTGTCGAACTTGTAGTTGATCTCCTGCTGGCCGCCGGTGCCAACCTCGTGGTGCGACCGCTCGAGCTCGAAGCCCGCCTCGATCAGCTTGAGCGTGATGTCGTCGCGCAGGTCGGCCGTCTTGTCGACGGGGGAGACCGGGAAGTACCCGCCCTTGTAGGGGGTCTTGTTGGCGAGGTTGCCGCCCTCTTCCTCGCGGCCGGTGTTCCAGGCGCCCTCTTCCGAGTCGACCGAGTAGAACGACTTGTTCTGGGTCACCGAGTAGCGGACGTCGTCGAAGATGTAGAACTCGGCCTCGGGCGCGAAGAACGCGGTGTCCGCGATGCCCGTCGACGCGAGGTACTTCTCGGCCTTCTTCGCCACCTGGCGCGGGTCGCGGCCGTAGATCTCGCCGTTCCGCGGGTTGTAGATGTCGAAGATCATGATCAGCGTGCGCTCGGCGCGGAACTGGTCGATGTACGCCGTCGTCACGTCCGGGATGAGCTGCATGTCCGACTCGTGGATCGACGCGAAGCCGCGGATCGAGGAGCCGTCGAAGAGCTGTCCGACCGAGAAGAAGTCCTCGTCGACCGTCGACGCCGGGATGTTGAAGTGCTGCTGGACACCGGGCAGGTCCGTGAAGCGGATGTCGAGGAACTTGACGTCCGTGTCCTTGATGAAGGCGAGCACCTCGGAGGAATCGCTGAACATGTGTGTCGATCTCCTGGGGGGTAGGTGATGTCGGAGGTGCCGCGGGTGCACCCTCCGACGAGGCTATTGACACCGGGTTTCCCGGACATGACTGCATTGTTTCGTGCGTGTTACGGGCACGGAGTCGCCTACCCTTGGAGCATGGCCCGCAGCACCACCCCGCCCTCGGCGTCGTCCGCACACCCCGGTGGAGAGCACCCGGACGGGTGGCCGGGCAAGGACCTCGGGCTCCCCGAGGACGGGCCGCGCAGCGTCGGCCGCATCGGTCGCCGGGTCGTCGGGCTGCTCATCGACGGCATCCTGGCCGACCTCGTGGCGTACGTGACCGGCGTGTGGTCGCCGCTCGAGGGATCCGGCGACATCGCGCACACGTGGATCCAGCTCGCGATCTTCGCGGTGCTGCAGGTCCTGTTCATCTGCACGCTGTCGGGCTCCTTCGGTCACGTGTGCGTCGGCCTGCGGGTCGTCCCGATCCGCGGCGGCTACGTCGGCGTGTGGCGACCCATCGTCCGCACCGTGCTGCTCTGCCTGGTCGTCCCGGCGCTCATCATCGACCGTGACAGCCGTGGTGCGCACGACCGCATCGCGGGGACGGTGCTCGTTCGGCGCTGACCTGCGCGGCCGGACGCGCGCGGGCCCGGTGGCCTGCGAACGACGCCAGACGACATCGTCGACGTCGTACGACAGCGGCGGTGTCGTTCTGCCCGCGGGTTGCCGGCGGGTACGGGCGGAGCGACGAGATCGCTGTCGCACGACAGCGGCGGTGTCGTTCAGCCCGCGGTCGCCCGGCGGCGGGGGGAGAACGACGAGATCGCTGTCGGACGACTGCGGCGGTGTCGTTCTGCCTGGCAGCACCACCGGCAAGGTCGTCGCTCCGACGAGACCACAGTCACGAGGAGCACGCGCCTCGCACGCAGCGACGCCCCCGACCTGGCACGGTCGGGGGCGTCGTCGCTCGGAGCGCGGGGGAGACGATCAGCGCGGACGCCCGGCGCGCGCACGCATCGGGTCCATGCCCTTGGGGATCGCAGCCGCCGGGCTGTGCGTGAGGGAGTCCAGACGGTTCGCGACCGCCAGGACCTCGTTGCGGTTGAGCGCCTTCTTGTACTTGTTCATCGCCCGCGGGAGCTTGTGCAGCGTCACGCCGTCCTCGTCGTCGTCGACGTGGACCACGTGCACGGGGACGTTCGGGACGATGCGCTGGACCTTGCGGCGCTCCTCGTCGACCTGGCGCTTGAGGTTGCCCCGCTGCCCCTCGGTGATGAGGACCACACCCGGGGTGCCGACCGCGCGGTAGACGGCGGCCTGCGACCGGCCGTGCACGGCGACGGGCATCTCGCTCGAACGCCACTGGCGGCGGAGCGAGTTCGAGAGCACGGCGCCGACGGCGCCCGGCTGTCCGGCGATCTGCGAGTAGGCGGCACGCTCCGCGAGCCGACCGAGGACGATGAGGAAGAGCAGCACACCGAGCAGCACGCCGGCCACGATCCACAGCGTGATCGCGAGCCAGTTCTGGCCCGGCAGGAGCAGTGCGAGCAGGACACCCGCGACGACGGGGCCGACGAACGCCAGCAGGAACCACCAGACGGACTTCGGGTCGGCCCGACGGGTCATGGTGAAGACCTGGTACATCTGCTTGAGACGACCCGGCTCCTTCGCCGTCGTTGCTTGGGGAGTGCTGCGTGCCATGCGACCAGGATACGGCCTCGACCATCGCTCGCAGACCGCTGGTGCCCAGGCTGTGGGCGAACGTCGCCGTCCACAGGTACCGCACGCCGGCCGGGAGGCCCGTCCGGCGTCCGTGAAGCTCGTCACCATGACGACGACAGCGGGCAGCAGACGGTGGTGCGGTGCACAGGACCCCGCCGACTTCTCGAGGTGGGTCGCCGACCGCGCCGCCGGCGCCGGCCCGCACCTCGTTCCGGTGACCCGGGTCGGCAGGTGCCCGCAGGGCCACCTCGTCGCCGAGGTCCTGCACCCGTCGACCCGCGCGCTCGAGGACGCCCTGGACGTACTCGGCACGCCGACCGAGGGTGTGGCGGTCACCCTGACGGTGCCCCTGCTCGAACTCGCTGCGCGGGCACGATCGGGCGCGGTCGTGCTCGGAGCCGTCCCCTTCGACGCCGTGCGCGTCGACGAAGCAGGAGCGATCGTCGTCGCCGACCGTCCTCCCGGGGCGTCGGTCGCCTGCACGGAACGCCCGTCGGCCGATCCCGGTGCGGACGCCCGGGCGACGGCCCCTGCCGCCGGGGTCCTCTCCCGGGCGACGGCGGCCGCTCGGGCCGAGGCAGCAGCAGCCTCCTCGCGGGTCGCGTGCACGCCGCCGGCGCACCCGATCCCGTCTCCCCGTGACCTCGACGGCGCCCGCCAGCTCGTCACCGCCGCCCGTTCCGTGTGGGACCGTGTCGACGCGCGGTCAGCCGTCCGCAGCACGCTCGACCCGGTCCTCGACGCCGCGCGGGACGGGGACGCTCGGACGATCTCGGACGCGCTCGACCTCGTCGTCGGAGCCGCGCCACCCCGGCCAGTGCGCTGGAGCAGACCGGGCCTGGCCTTCCCCGACGAGGAGCACGTCGGCGTCGGGCGTCTGCCGGACGACACCACGGACGCGATCGACCCGGTTGCCCGGGTGGTGCGTGACCTGGTCGAGCGGGGGATCCCCCTGGGACGGGAGCGCCGAGTGCCGGTCCGGCACGTCCTCGTCGGCACGGTGGTCGCGGGTGGTCTCGTGACCGCAGCGACCGGTCTGCGCTGACCGTGCCCCGCGTCCGCGTCCGCGGCCGCAGGATCGCCGGACGGCCCCGGCCCGCGACGCACCGGGCCGGCTCCGCCGCTCCCGGTGGAACGCCGGACGGCCCCGGTCCCACGAGGGGACCGGGGCCGTCCGGTGCGGATCGGAGCGACGACTCAGTAGCCGAGGTTCGGGCCGAAGTTGCCCTCCTCGAGGCGGTTCTTCACCGCGACGAGGTACCGCGACGCGTCGGCGCCGTCGATGATCCGGTGGTCGTACGACAGTGCGAGGTAGACGAACGAACGGACGGCGATCGCCTCCTGCCCGTCGACCTTCACGACCGCCGGACGCTTGGTGACGATGCCCGTGCCGAGGATCGCGGACTGCGGCAGGAACACCACGGGGGTGTCGAACAGCGCGCCGCGCGAACCGGTGTTGGTCAGCGTGAAGGTGCCACCCGCGAGCTCGTCCGGCTTGAGCTGGTTGTTGCGCGTGCGCTCGGCCAGGTCCGCGATCGCCTTCGAGAAGTCGGCGAGCGAGAGTCCCGACGCGTCCTTGATCACCGGGGTGAGCAGGCCGCGCTCGGTGTCCACCGCGATCGAGACGTTCTCGTGGTCCGGGTAGACGATCTCGTCGCCCTCGACCGTGGAGTTGATCTTCGGGTGGGCCTTGAGCGCCTCGGACGCCGCGAGGGCGAAGAACGGCATGAAGCTGAGCTTCGAACCGGTCTTCTCGAGGAACTCGGCCTTGTTCGCGTCGCGGAACTGCGCGACCTTCGTGACGTCGACCTCGACGACGCTGGTGAGCTGTGCGGTCGAGGTCATCGACTGCACGGCGCGCTCGGCGACCACCTTGCGGAGGCGCGTCATCTTCTCGCGCGTGCCGCGGAGCGGCGAGGTCTCGGCCACGAACGGGCCGGACGCCGCGGCGGCCGGAGCCGACGAACCGGCGGACGACGCCTTCGCGGCGGCGGCGAGCACGTCCTCCTTGCGGATGCGGCCACCGACCCCGGAGCCGGAGACCGTCGACAGGTCGACGCCCTGCTCGTTGGCGAGCTTGCGCACCAGCGGGGTGACGTAGCCGGAGGCCGACGCGTCCTGGTTCGGGTTCGGCACCGACGCCGACGCGGTGGAACCGGCTGCGGCCGGAGCCGGAGCCGCGGCGGGCGCGGGGACCGCTGCCGGCACGGCGGCGGGCGGCGGGACCGGAGCGGCCTGCGGGACGGGCGGAGCCGACGGTGCCTGCGGGGCGGCGGGCTGCGTCTGGCCACCGGGCGCCGGCTCGGCCTGCTGCGGCTCCGGAGCCTTCTGCTCCTCGCCCTGCTCGGTGCTCGGAGCCGTCTCGGGCTCGCTCTCCTCGGCGGCTGCGGCGTCCTGGTCCGCACCCTGGTCGTCCGACGAACCGGAGTCCGATCCGGAGCCGTCGCCGATCTTCACCAGCGCGGTGCCGACCTCGACGGTCTCGTCCTCCTGGACGAGGATCTCCTCGACGACGCCGGCGATCGGCGACGGGATCTCGGTGTCGACCTTGTCGGTCGAGACCTCGAGCAGCGGCTCGTCGACCTCGACGCGGTCACCGACGTTCTTCAGCCATCGGGTGACCGTGCCCTCGGTGACGCTCTCGCCGAGCGCCGGGAGGTTGACGGATTCGCTCATCGGGTGGGCTCCTGTTCGCGGGTTGCTGTGGTGGTGGTTGTCATTGTCTCGGTGTGCACGGTGGACGTGGTCGTCACAGCGCGTGCAGCGGCTTGCCCGCGAGGTGGAGGAAGGCCTCGCCCAGGGCCTCGTTCTGCGTCGGGTGGGCGTGGACGAGCGGTGCGACGTCCTCCGGGTGCGCCTCCCAGTTCACCGCGAGCTGGGCCTCACCGATGAGCTCGCCGACGCGCGCGCCGATCATCGAGACACCGACGACCGGGCCGTCGACGACCCGGACGACCTTGACGGCGCCGGAGGTCCCGATGATGTGGCTGCGACCGTTGCCCGCGAGGTTGTACTCGTAGAAGTCGACCTTGTCCTTGCCGTACTCCTCCTCGGCCTTGGCCTGGGAGAGTCCGACCGAGGCGACCTCGGGGTCGGAGTAGGTCACCTTCGGGATGTTCGTGTCGGAGATGACGACGGGCTTCAGGCCCGCGATCTCCTCGGCCACGAAGATCCCCTGCTGGAAGCCGCGGTGCGCGAGCTGCAGGCCGGGGACGATGTCGCCGACGGCGTAGACGTTCGGCAGGTTGGTGGCGAGGCGCTCGTCGGTCGTGACGAACCCGCGGTCCATCGCGACGCCGACCTCGTCGAAGCCCATGTTCTGCGTGAGCGGGCCACGGCCGACCGCGACGAGGAGCACGTCGCCCTCGTAGGTCTTGCCGTCCTCGAGCGTCACGACGACGCCGTTCTCGTGCTGGTCGACGTGGTCGAAGCGCACGCCGAGCGAGAACTCGATGCCGCGCTTGCGGAAGGCGCGCTCGAGCTGCTTGGACATCGACTCGTCCTCGGCGGGGACGAGGTGGGGCAGGCCCTCGACGATCGTGACGTCGGCGCCGAACGACTTCCACACGCTGGCGAACTCGACGCCGATGACGCCACCACCGAGGATGACGACCTTGTTCGGGACGTAGTCCATCTTCAGCGCGGTCTCGGACGTGATCACGCGGCCGCCGATCTCGAGGCCCGGCAGGGACTTCGAGTACGAACCCGTGGCGAGCACGACGTTCTTGCCGGTGACGGTCTGGTCGCCGACCTGCACGGTGTTCTGCGAGGTCAGACGGCCCCAGCCCTCGACGACGGTGATGCCGCGCGCCTTGACCAGGCCCTGCAGGCCCTTGTACTTCGAGTTGATGACGCCCTGCTGGTAGTCGATGACCTTCGGCACCTCGACACCGGCGAACTCGGCGATGACGCCGTACTTCTCCGCGTCGCGGGTGGCGTCGGCGACCTCGGCGGCGTGCAGCAGCGCCTTGGTCGGGATGCAGCCGCGGTGCAGGCAGGTCCCCCCGAGCTTGTCTCCCTCGATGAGCGCGACGCTCATGCCGAGCTCGGCGGCCCGGAGCGCAGCGGCGTAGCCACCACTGCCGCCACCGAGGACCACGACGTCGTAAGTCTGTTCCGTCACCTGGTGCAACTCCCTCGTGCGTGTCGGGATCCCGGTCGGACCCCACTGGACACCGCGGCGGCGGCGTCCGACGGTCGGACCGCATGGTTCCGGTCCCGTCCCGCTGGTTCCGGCGGACGCGCGTCGGTGCGCAGCCCGCCGGACACCAACCTACTACCTGGACTGGAGCTCTTCTGCGAGCCCGATGAGCGTCCGGACCATGACGCCGGTCGCGCCCTTGCCGAGCCAGCCGTACCCGCCGCCCTTGTGCTCCGAGGGGCCCGCGATGTCGAGGTGCGCCCACGGCACGCCGTCGCCCACGAACCGCTCGAGGAACTTGCCGGCGAGGAGCATCCCACCGGCCGGGTTGCCCACGGTCGCGTTGACCATGTCGGCGACGTCGCTGGCGAGTCGCGCGTCGAGCTCCTCGGGCAGGGGCATCGGCCAGATCGGCTCGGCGACGGCGTCGGCGACCGCGCGGACCCGTGCGACCAGGTCGTCGCTGCCCATCAGGCCGGTGGTCCGGTCGCCGAGGGCGACGACCTGTGCGCCGGTGAGCGTCGCGACGTCGACGAGGGCGTCGGGCTGCTCGAGCGAGGCGGCGACCATGCCGTCGCCGAGGACGAGTCGGCCCTCGGCGTCGGTGTTCGTGACCTCGACGGTCTTCCCGTTCTTCAGGGTGAGCACGTCGCCGGGGCGCGTCGCGGAGCCGGACGGCATGTTCTCGGCGAGGCACAGCCAGGCGGTGACCTTCGTGTCGAGGCCGAGGCGCGCGGCGGCGATCGTCGCGGCGAGCACGGTGGCGGCGCCGGTCATGTCGGTCTTCATGCCGAGCATCGACGCGGCGGGCTTCAGCGAGAGGCCGCCGGAGTCGAAGGTGATGCCCTTGCCGACCAGTGCGAGGTGCTTGGACGCCGACGACGGCTCGTAGCGGACGACGACCAGGCGCGGGGGACGCTCGGAGCCGCGGCCGACCCCGAGGATGCCCCCGAAGCCCTGCTCCTCGAGCTGCTGCTCGTCGAGGACCTCGACGGTGAGGGGGAGGCCCTCGGCCTGCGCGACGGCGACGTCGGCGACGTCCGCCGGGCCGAGGTCGCCGGCGGCGGTGTTCACGAGGTCACGGACGAGTGCTGCCGCGTCGGCGACGATCGCGGGCCGGACGGTGGCGTCGGCGGCGGTGTCGGCCGGCGCGACGACCGCGATGCGCTGGTCGCCCCGGGCCGGAGCCGTCGTACCGGTGCCCTTGTGCCGGGTGAAGGCGTAGGAGCCGAGCGCCGCACCCTCGAGCGCGGCGTCGACGAGCTCGGCCGAGTCGGTCGGCAGCGCCAGCGCGATCGACGCCGCCTGGGGGAGCTGGCGGACCGCGCTGCCGGCGGCCGCGCGGACGGACGCCGCGTCGACCGTGGCACCGAGGCCGACGAGTGCGATCCCGGCCGCGGCGACGCCGGTACCGGGGAGGCGGACCAGCTGGTCCTTCGCACCCGTCACACCGACGGAGCCGAGGTCGAGGTCGGCGAGCGCGTCCAGGGCGCCGGCAGCGCTCGGAGCGATCGTGGGGGCACCGCCGTCGGTGCCCGAGCGGACGCCGAGCACGAGGACGTCGGCGTCGACGTCGGAGGGGGTCGAGGTGGTGGTGGAGAGCGTCGGTCGGACCATGCGCCCAGCCTAGCCAGCACGTGTTCGCCGAGAGCGTCGGGCCGGCGCAGGGGTCGGTCGGGGGTGCCGCCTAGCATGGGGACGGTGAACCACCCCGAGGACCTGTACTCCGCTCCCGACGGCGCGCCGACCGTCCCGGCCGGGCTGCACCTGGTCGCGGGCCTGACCGGCTTCGTCGACGCGGGGTCCGCCGTCGCGCAGGTGGCCACGTCGATCCTCGACGGCCTCGACCACGAGCTCGTCGCGGAGTTCGACCCGGACGTCCTGCTCGACTGGCGCGCCCGCCGGCCGGTCATCACCTTCGAGCACGACCACATCACGGCCGTCGAACCGCCGCGCCTGGCGCTGCACCTGGTGCGCGACGAGCTCGGGCAGCCGTTCCTGTTCCTCACCGGGTACGAGCCGGACTTCCAGTGGAACCGGTTCGTCGACGCCGTCACCGGCCTCGCCGACCGCCTGCAGGTCGCGGACACGACGTGGGTCCAGTCGATCCCCATGCCCGTCCCCCACACCCGTCCGATCAGCCTGACGGTGTCGGGGACCCGCGCGGACCTGGTCGAGCAGCTGAGCGTGTGGAAGCCGGAGACGCAGGCGCCCGCGAACGTCCTGCACCTGGTCGAGCACCGGCTGACGCAGCTGGGTGCATCGGTCACCGGGCTCGTCCTGCTGGTCCCGCACTACCTCGGCGACACCGAGTTCCCCGACGCGGCGGTCACCGCACTGTCGAGCATCGCGGCGGCCACCGGTCTGATCTTCCCGACCGACGCGCTGCGTGCGTCCGACCGCGAGTTCCGCACACGCGTCGAGGAGCAGGTCGCGGGCAACCCCGAGCTCCAGCGCCTGGTCGGTGTGCTCGAGGAACGGCACGACACCTACATGGAGGGCAACCCGGTCGCGTCGCCCCTGACGAACGAGGACGGCGAGGTCCCGACCGCCGACGCGATCGCGGCCGAGCTCGAGCGCTTCCTGGCCGACCGGCGGTCCGACGGCGACGCGTCGACCGACTGACGGGGAGCGGGCTGCGCCGCTCGCGGCCTGGAGGCTCCTCCACGGCCCGCACCGCGCCTCCCGTCCTCCACAACGAGTGTCGGGCGCGGGCCGCGCGTCGGTAGCCTTGTCGGGTGAACTCCCGCCGTGCCTTCCTCGTCTGGGGCGTCGCGGTGCTCGCCTACGTCCTCGCCGTGGTGCAGCGGTCGTCGCTCGGGGTCTCCGGCGTCGACGCGCAGGACCGCTTCGCGGTCTCGGCCGCGGTCCTGTCCACGCTCGCCGTCGTGCAGATCGCCGTCTACGCCGGGCTGCAGATCCCGGTGGGGATCGCGCTCGACCGGGTGGGGCCGCGCAGGCTCGTGCTGCTGGGCGCCGCGCTGCTCGTGGTCGGCCAGGTCGTCGTCGCGTTCTCGCCGACGATCGGCCCGGCCATCGCGGGCCGGGTGCTCGTCGGGGCCGGCGACGCGATGACCTTCATCTCGGTGATCCGTCTCGTCCCGATGTGGTTCACGGGCCGCATCCTGCCGCAGATCTCCCAGTGGACGGGCAACCTCGGTCAGGTCGGACAGGTCCTGTCGGCCTTCCCGTTCGCCGTGCTCCTGCACACCGCCGGGTGGACCCCGGCGTTCGGGGTCGCCGCGGCCGCGAGCCTGGGCGGTCTCGTGCTGGCGGTCGTCTTCGTCCGCAACGGCCCCGTCGCGGTGCGGACCGACACGATCCCACTGCCCCTGCCGCACTCGTGGCGCGGCGCCTTCCACACCTTCGGGCACGCGCTGCGGCGGCCGGGCACGCAGCTCGGCTTCTGGTCCCACTACGTCACGCAGTCGTCCGGCACGGTCTTCTCGTTGCTGTGGGGCGTCCCGATGCTGCGCGGCCTCGGGTACAGCCCGTCCGAGGCGGCCGGCTTCCTCACCGTCGTCGTCGTCACCGGCTTCGTCGTGGGACCGGTGCTCGGCGTGCTCTGCGCCCGGTTCCCGCTCCGGCGGTCGAACCTGGTGCTCGGCATCGTCCTGGCGCTCGGGGTGGTGTGGACGGCGGTGCTGCTCTGGCCCGGGCACCCGCCGACGTGGCTGCTCGTCCTGCTCGTGGTCGCGATGGGGGTCGGCGGCCCGGGATCCCTCATCGGTTTCGACTTCGCACGCAGCTTCAACCCGGTCGGGTCGCTCGGCTCGGCGAACGGCGTCGTGAACGTCGGCGGGTTCCTGGCGGCCTTCGTCATGATGTTCCTCATCGGGACGCTGCTCGACGTCGTGTCGGGCGCGACGGGGCGCACGGTGTTCGCCTGGGACAACTTCCGCATCGCGCTCACCGTCCAGTACGTGGTGGTCGGGTTCGGCGTCGTGATGCTGCTGCTCGCGCGCCGACGGACCCGGCGGCAGATGCACGCGCAGGACGGAATACGGGTGGGGCCGCTCTGGGTTGCACTGGTTGCGCGCCTGCGGAAGCAGGCCGTGCAATAATGGAGGACGGACCCGTTCGGGCCCCTCACGACCGCGTCGCCTCGCTGCGCCGCGGGGGTCGGGGGACTTGACATGGGTCCTCATGCTGCCCGGAACGGTAGGACCTGACGACGCGGGGGACTGCGGCCCAGGCCCTGGGCGGCGAGGGAAGCCACGACCCCACGAACGTGGCACGACGAGAGAGGTGATCGCATGGCTGCCCGGAGCACGACGATCGATCCCACGAAGGACACCGAGCCCGAGGCCGTCGCGGCGGACGACGCCGACGCGGCCGAGGGGAAGGCTGCGCCGAAGAAGCGCGCCACCAAGACCACCGCCGCGAAGAAGCCCGCTGCGAAGGCAGCGCCGAAGAAGACGGCCACGCGCGCGAAGAAGAAGGCCGACGACGAGGACGAGGACGACGAGGCCGTCGAGCCCGCGGACGACGCCGTCGACTCGACGGACGACGCCGAGGACACCGAGACCGAGGAGAAGGACGCCAAGCCGGACGCCGCAGCAGCGGTCGCCGCGGGCGCGCTCGTCATCTCGCAGTCCGACGACGACGAGGCACCGGTCTACTCGACCACGATCACCGGCGCCACCGCCGACCCGGTCAAGGACTACCTGAAGCAGATCGGCAAGGTCGCGCTCCTCAACGCCGAGCAGGAGGTCGAGCTCGCGATGCGGATCGAGGCCGGCCTGTTCGCCGAGGACAGGCTGCAGCACTCGACCGGTCTCTCCAAGCCGGAGGAGCGCGAGCTGCGCTGGGTCGCCCGTGACGGGCAGCGCGCGAAGTCCCACCTGCTCGGCGCGAACCTGCGCCTCGTCGTCTCGCTGGCCAAGCGCTACACGGGCCGCGGCATGCAGTTCCTGGACCTCATCCAGGAGGGCAACCTCGGTCTGATCCGTGCGGTCGAGAAGTTCGACTACACCAAGGGCTTCAAGTTCTCGACGTACGCCACCTGGTGGATCCGTCAGGCGATCACCCGCGCGATGGCCGACCAGGCCCGCACCATCCGCATCCCGGTGCACATGGTCGAGGTCATCAACAAGCTGGCCCGTGTGCAGCGCCAGATGCTGCAGGACCTCGGTCGCGAGCCCACTCCGGAAGAGCTCGCCCGCGAGCTCGACATGACCCCGGAGAAGGTCGTCGAGGTGCAGAAGTACGGTCGCGAGCCGATCTCGCTCCACACCCCGCTGGGTGAGGACGGCGACTCGGAGTTCGGCGACCTGATCGAGGACACCGAGGCGGTCGTGCCGGCCGACGCCGTGGGCTTCACGATGCTGCAGAAGCAGCTCGAGAGCCTGCTCGACTCCCTGTCCGAGCGCGAGGCGGGCGTGATCCGCATGCGCTTCGGCCTCGGTGACGGTCAGCCGAAGACCCTCGACCAGATCGGGGACACGTTCGGCGTGACGCGCGAGCGGATCCGACAGATCGAGTCCAAGACGATGGCGAAGCTCCGCCACCCGTCCCGGTCGCAGTCGCTCCGCGACTACCTCGAGTAGGCCGATGCGCTTCCTCATCCCGATCCTGGTCGGGCGGGTCCTCCGCGCCCTCGCACGTGCGCGGGGCGGCGGGTCCGCCTACCCGGGCTACATCGTCCTCAAGCTGGTGCCGGACTTCCTCCAGCACGTGACGAAGCAGTTCCCGAACGGCGTCGTCTTCGTGCTCGGCTCCAACGGCAAGTCGACGACGACGCACATGATCTCGGACATCGTCCGGGCACACGGCCTCCGCGTCTTCACGAACCCGTCCGGTGCGAACCTGCCGCAGGGCATCGCCTCGGCGCTGTTGTCCGAGGTGTCGCTGACCGGCAGGCTCAAGGCGGACATCGGCATCCTCGAGGTGGACGAGGCCTTCGCGGTCGAGCTCGCCGGCATCCTGTCCCCGTCGACGGTGACGATGCTCAACGTGCAGGTCGACCAGCTCTACCGGTTCTTCGAGACCGAGCGCGTCGCGACGATGATGCTCGACACGGCGGCGCTGTCCACGGCGAACGTCATCACGAACCGGGACGACCAGTTCCTCGACGCGTACGCGGGCCGCTCGGGCCAGCGCGTGCTCCGCTTCGGCGCGAGCGCCGAGGTCGTGGCTGCGGCCCCGAACGGGCTGCAGAACGCCGACGACTTCGACCGGACCGCCGGCGAGCCGAACCCTGCCGAGTCCGAGGTCGTCGCCAACACCGGCGACGGAGCGACGATCCGGTTCGACGGCACCGACATCCCCGTCCGGCTGCCGGCACGGGGCCTGCACTACGCGGTGGACGCAGCGGCTGCGACCGCGACCGCGAGCGCCGCACTGGGTGCGCAGTTCCGGGCCGACGCCGTCACGAGGGCCTTCGGCACGATGAAGCCCGCGTACGGGCGAGGCGAGCGCCTGCCGATCGCTGGCGAGTCCGCCGAGTTCACGATGTTCAAGAACGCGGCGAGCCTGCAGCTCAACCTCGACGCCCTGCCGGACCGCCCGGAGCAGGTCCTCATGGCGATCGACGAGGGCACCCCGGACATCTCCTGGATCTACGACATCGACTTCTCGAAGCTCGACCACGTGGACGTCGTGTCCGGGGACAAGGCGTGGCAGATCGCCATCGCGCTCGAGCACGCCGGTGTCCGCATCGGCCGTGTCGAGCCCGACGTCGAGGCTGCCATCCGGCACATGGAGCAGCTCGGCTCGACGACGTCGGGGACGAAGAACTTCATCGTCAACTACGAGATCATGATGATCGCCCGCAAGGCCCTCGGCCACGGCGACATGGAGAAGACCGCATGACGGCCGACCGGCTGACCATCCTGCACGTCTACCCGCGTCAGATGGGGGTCTCGGGCGACCGCGGCAACGTCGTGGCCCTCACCCGCCGTGCCGAGGCCGCCGGCATCGCCACGGAGGTCGTCACGTACGCGCCGGGCGACCAGCTCCCTGCTGCGGCCGACGTCGTCGTCGTGGGCAACGGGCCGCTCAGCGCCATGCGCTCGCTCGGGGCCGACGTCACGCGTGTCGGGGCGTCCCTCCGCGAGTTCGCCGCTGCCGGCGTGCCCGTCGTGGCCGTCGGCGGGGGCTTCGACCTCGCGACCAACGAGGTCGTCCCCACCGAGGGATCACCCGTCGCGGGCTTCGGCGTGTTCGACGCGCGGGCCGTCCGCGGTGCCGAGCGTCGGGTGAACTACTTCGTGCTCGACACGCGGTACCCCCTGCTGCCCGGCGCACCGAAGCGTCTCGCCGGCTTCGAGGACCACGCGACCCGGATCGAACTGGCTCCGGGCGTCGAGCCCTTCGCCGACGTCGTGTCCGGTGGCGGCAACCAGGCCGGGTCCGCCGTCGAGGGGGCGATCACGGGTTCGTCCTTCGGCACGCACACCCAGGGGCCGATCCTGCCGCTCAACCCGCAGCTGACCGATGCGGTGCTCGCTGCGGCGACCAAGCGCCTCGGGCGCGAGTACGCGCCGGACCCGGAGCGGACGGCGACCGTCGACCGGTACGCGCGCGAAGCGCGCGCGACCGTCGACCGCTACGTCGACAAGGCCTTCAAGCGGATCGCCTAGTCGACCTGGCGGTCGTCACGACGACGAACGGGAGGGGGGGGGGGGGGGGGGGGGGGGGGGGGCCGGGGGGGGGGGGGGGGGGGGGTGGTGGGGGGGGGGGGGGGGGGGGGGGGGGGGGGGGGGCGGCCGGCCGCGCCCCCCCCCCCCCCCCCCCCCCCCCCCCCCCCCCCCCCCCCCCCCCCCCCCCCCCCCCCCACCCCACCCCCCCCCCCCCCCCCCCCCCCCCCCCCCCCCCCCCCCCCCCCCCCCCCCCCGGCGCCCGCCCCCCCCCCCCCCCCCCCCCCCCCTCCCGTTCGTCCGTCTGGTGACGACTACTTCGACTCGTGGAGTCGGCTGCTCTCGTCGTGCCACTCGAGCGCGGTGGCTGCGAGCTTCTCCTTGAACTCGGCGCCGTGGTGGGCGCAGAAGTAGAGCTCGCCGCTGGCCATGGTGGCGCGGATGTACGCCTGCGCTCCGCAGCTGTCGCAGCGGTCAGCGGCGGTGAGCTGGTGGCTGCTGGCTTCGTCGATGGAGAGGTCCTGCACGGTCTGGGTCATTGCTGTGCTCCTCACGGATCGCAGGTGGTGCGGGTGGACCACCATTTGAACACGTGGTGGCTGGGAGCCGTGCATCCCGGACCGCCTGTTTCGCTGAGCGCGGAGCGGTTGTCCCCAGTCCGAGCCGCGCCGCTGTCCGGCGGTCTGGCTGTCGGTGCCCCTCGGTACCATCGGGATGTGAGCTCCGACTACTCTGCACGACACCTCTCCGTCCTCGAAGGGCTCGAGGCGGTTCGGAAGCGTCCGGGCATGTACATCGGCTCGACGGACTCGCGCGGGCTCATGCACTGCCTGTGGGAGATCATCGACAACTCCGTCGACGAAGCGCTCGCGGGTCACGGCGACGAGATCGGGGTCGTGCTGCACGCCGACGGCTCCGTCGAGGTCCGCGACACCGCCCGCGGCATCCCTGTGGACGTGGAACCGAAGACCGGCCTGACCGGGGTCGAGGTCGTGTTCACGAAGCTGCACGCCGGCGGCAAGTTCGGGTCCGGATCGTACGCGGCCTCCGGTGGCCTGCACGGCGTGGGTGCCTCGGTCGTGAACGCGCTGTCGGAGCGCCTCGACGTCGAGGTCGACCGCGGTGGCAAGACCTACGCGATGTCCTTCCACCGGGGTGAGCCCGGCACCTTCGCCGGTGACGGGCCGGATGCGCCCTTCACCCCGTTCACCTCGGGCAGTGAGCTCCGTGTCGTCGGCAAGGTGAAGAAGGGGGTCACCGGGTCCCGCATCCGGTACTGGGCGGACCGACAGATCTTCACCACGGACGCCCGTTTCAGCACGGGCGACCTGGTCAACCGCGCCCGTCAGACCGCCTTCCTGGTGCCCGGGCTCGGCATCACGATCACCGACGAACGGGCCGCGTCCATCGAGGCTGCCGCCCAGCGTGCCGAGGCGATCGGGACGACGGTCGCGCCCGGTCCGGTCATCGAGCGCTTCCGGTACGAGGGCGGCATCAGCGAGTTCGTCGAGCACCTGGCGGTCGACTCCGCGGTCACCGACGTCTGGCGCATCCAGGGCACCGGGACCTTCACGGAGACCGTTCCGATGCTCGACGACAAGGGCCACATGGTGTCCACCTCGGTCGAGCGGACCTGCGAGGTCGACATCGCGATGCGGTGGGGCAGCGGGTACGAGACCGTCGAGCGGAGCTTCGTCAACATCATCGCGACGCCGAAGGGCGGCACGCACCTGACCGGCTTCGAGTCGGGCGTCGTCAAGGCCGTGCGCACGCAGGTCGAGGCGAACGCCCGCAAGCTCAAGGTCGGGCAGGACAAGCTCGAGAAGGACGACGTGCTCGCAGGCCTCACCGCCGTGCTGACCGTCCGCCTGCCCGAGCCGCAGTTCGAGGGGCAGACGAAGGAGGTCCTCGGCACCCCCGCGGTCCGGAAGATCGTCGACCAGGTCGTGGCGAAGCAGCTCACCGACGTCCTCACCTCGACACAGCGCACCGAGAAGGCGCAGGCCGCGACCCTGCTCGAGAAGGTCGTCGCCGAGATGAAGACCCGCATCTCGGCGCGGGCGCACAAGGAGACGCAGCGGCGCAAGAACGCGCTGGAGAACTCCTCGTTGCCGACCAAGCTCGCCGACTGCCGCAAGCAGGACGCCGAGGGTACGGAGCTCTTCATCGTCGAGGGCGACTCCGCGCTCGGCACCGCCAAGCTCGCCCGCAACAGCGAGTACCAGGCGCTGCTGCCCATCCGCGGCAAGATCCTCAACGTGCAGAAGGCCTCGGTGTCGGACATGCTGTCCAACACCGAGTGCGCCTCGATCATCCAGGTCATCGGCGCCGGCTCCGGCCGCTCGTTCGAGATCGACCAGGCCCGCTACGGCAAGATCATCATCATGTCGGACGCCGACGTCGACGGTGCCCACATCCGCACGCTCCTGCTGACGCTGTTCTTCCGGTACATGCGACCGATGATCGAGCAGGGCCGGGTGTTCGCCGCCGTGCCGCCGCTGCACCGGGTCGTCGTGGTGAACCGCGGCAAGCCGAACGACACGCTCTACACCTACTCCGAGGCCGAGCTGCAGGCGGTGCTGAAGAAGCTCGCGAAGCAGGGCAAGAAGTACCAGGAGCCGATCCAGCGGTACAAGGGCCTGGGGGAGATGGACGCCGACCAGCTCGCCGAGACCACGATGGACCGGGCGCACCGCACGCTCCGTCGGGTGAACGTGACCGATGCCGAGAGCGCCGCGAAGGTGTTCGAGCTGCTGATGGGCAACGACGTCGCGCCGCGCAAGGAGTTCATCCTGGCCGGCGAGGGTCTCGACCGCGACCGCATCGACGCGTAGGGGCGGCGGCCCGGCGGCGACGCGGAGCGGCGCACGGACAGCGACGCGGAGCGGCGCCCCGCCGCGGCGCACGGCCCGAGACTCGCGCTGGCCGACGGTTCTCGCCCTCTGCTGTCTGGCCGAGACACCGCCGGCCGGACGAGACGCCGTCGTCGTGCCGAGACGCCGCCGCATTCGGCGGCGTCTCGCCAACTCGGCCTCGTCTCGTGGGTTCCGTGGCGTCTCGCGGCATCCCGGACGTGTCGAGGGACCAGCTGGCGGACGGGAGGCGAGGCGATGACGGCCACCGCGCCTCCCGGCCGTCAGGTCGACCCTCCGGGCGCGTGACACGCCGCGTGCCGACGCTCAGGTCGCACGACACGCCGTCACCAGCGGCACGGGACGGCAAGTCGTGCGACCAGGGCGGGAACACGGCGGCCGCACACTCGCGCGCAGCGGCGGGCGGGACCCCGCCTACGCCTCGCCCGCGGTACCGTCCAGGGCTGCTGCGCTGCCGCCGATCGAGCCGATCACGGCCTCGAGCGGCGCTCCCGACCCGTCGCGCTTCGACAGCCAGTCGGGCAGGGTCCGCGCGGCTCCGTCCGACCCGACGGCGTGCGGCGGCGCGATGCCGGCCCACGCCACGGTCAGCCCGTCCTCGCCCTTGAGGAACGCGTGCGCCCGCACACCCTGCGTCGCACGGCCCTTCGCGGGGAACTCCGAGAACGCCGAGACCTTCGCCCGTCCGGGGTCCGTGCCGGGCAGCGCCCCCGACGCCGTCGACACGGTGGCGACCACTGCGTCCTCGGACAGCGCCACGGACCCGAACCAGATCACCGATGCGCCGGAAGCCAGGGAGACCCCGGCGACTCCGCCCGCGGGCAGCCCCTGCGGCCGGACGCCCGAAGCCGGGAACCGCAGCAGCTGCGCGTTCGACGTGATGAACACGAGGTCGTCCGACTCCGGCGCCTGCGCGGCCCCGACGACGGTGTCCTTCGGCTTCAGCCCGATGGCGACGAACTCGTCCTTGTCCGGCCAGGCGCCGGTCGCGACGCGTTTCACGACGCCCTGCGCGGTGCCGATGGCGAGCGAGTCGCCCGCCCCTGCGGACAGGTCGACGAGTGCGACGACGGACTCGGTGCGAGCGATCCCGAGGTAGTCGGACACCCGCACGCCGGCGTCGAGCCGGACGGACGCCGGCGGCACCGCGGGGACGTCGACGGGGGAGAACCGCAGCACGCGGCCGGTCGAGGTCAGCGCACCGACCTGCCCACGGACCGTGGACACGACGGTCGAGCGGACCGCGTCGTGCTTCGACCGCTTCGGCACCCGCACGATCCCGAGGTCCGAGGAGGGGATGTCCACCCGCACGAGTCGACCGGTGGTCGAGAGCAGCACACGGCACGGAGCGTCGGCGATCTGCAGCGACTCGGGGTCGACCGCGGCCTTGCGGCCACCGCGCACCGGTGCATCGGCCTCGGTGAGCAGGGTGCGGCGCGGCGTGGCGAACCGGTCGGAGACCTCGGTCAGCTCGACCGCCACCTGGGCACGGAGGCGGGCGTCGGACGCCAGCAGTTCCTCGAGCGCGGCGATGTCGGCGAGGAGCTGGTCGCGCTCGCCCTCGAGCTCGAGGCGCGAGAACTTCGTCAGGCGCCGCAGTCGCAGCTCGAGGATGTACTCGGCCTGCACCTCGGACAGGTCGAAGACGTCCTGCAGCTTCGTCCGTGCGGCCTCGGAGTCGTCGGACGAGCGGATGACCTCGATGACCTCGTCGATGTCGAGGATCGCGATGAGCAGACCCTCGACGAGGTGCAGCCGTTCCTTCCGACGGGCGAGCCGGTACCGGGAGCGCCGGGTGACCACGTCGAGCCGGTGCTGCACGTAGACGTCGAGCAGTTCGCGCAGGCCGAGCGTGCGCGGTGACCCCTGCACGAGCGCGACGTTGTTGATGCCGAAGCCGTCCTCGAGCGGGGTGTGCTTGTAGAGCTGCTCGAGCACGGCCGTCGGGTTGAAGCCGGACTTGATGCCGATGACCAGCCGCAGCCCGTGGTTCCGGTCCGTCAGGTCGTTGACGTCGGAGATGCCGACGAGCTTCTTCGCCTGGACGCCGTCCTTGATCTTCTCGATCACGCGTTCGGGGCCGACCAGGTACGGCAGCTCCGTGACGACGAGGCCGACCTTGCGCGGCGTGAGGTTCTCGACGGACACCTTCGCCCGGGTGCGGAACGAGCCGCGGCCCGTCGCGTAGGCGTCGCGCACCCCGGAGAGCCCGACGATCGTGCCACCGGACGGCAGGTCCGGGCCCGGCACGAACTCCATCAGTTCCTCGAGGGTCGCCGTCGGGTTCAGGAGCAGGTGCTTCGCGGCCTCGACGACCTCGCCCAGGTTGTGCGGCGCCATGTTCGTCGCCATGCCGACCGCGATGCCCGAGGCGCCGTTGACGAGCAGGTTCGGGAACGCCGCCGGCAGCACGCCCGGCTGCATGATCTGGTTGTCGTAGTTCGGGACGAAGTCGACGACGTCCTCGCCCAGGCCCTCCGTCATCGCCATCGACGGCTCGGCCAGACGGGCCTCGGTGTACCGGGCGGCCGCGGGGCCGTCGTCGAGCGACCCGAAGTTGCCGTGCCCGTCGACCAGCGGCACACGCATCGTGAACGGCTGCGCCAGGCGCACGAGGGCGTCGTAGATCGCGCCGTCGCCGTGCGGGTGCAGCTTGCCCATCACCTCGCCGGTGACGCGGGCGCTCTTCACGTGCCCACGGTCCGGTCGGAGCCCCATCTCCGCCATCTGGTAGAGGATGCGTCGCTGCACCGGCTTGAGGCCGTCGCGCGCGTCCGGCAGGGCCCGCGAGTAGATGACGGAGTACGCGTACTCGAGGAACGAACCCTGCATCTCCTCGGAGACGTCGACGTCCTCGATGCGCTCACCGTCGGGCAGGCCGACTGCTTCCGTGCGTGCCATGGGACCTTTCTGGGAGGATCGTGGGGTGCCCCCCAGCGTACCGAGCGCCCCAGACACCACCGCGAACCTCGCCGACGTGCTGCCGAGTTGCCTCGTCGCGCTCGGCGCCGCCGACGACACGTGGTTGCGCACCACCGGCCGGGAGGCACGGATCACCCTCCGTCCCGCCCGCTCGGTCGTCGTCGTGCTGGTCGACGGCCTCGGGTCGTCCGCCCTGTCGGCCCGCGCCGGGCACGCCCGCTGGCTCACCGCCGCCACCGGCGGCGGCACCCTCAAGCGCCTGCGCAGCGGGTTCCCGACGACGACCGCCGCGGCGCTCAGCACCCTGACGACCGGCCGCTCGCCCGGCACGCACGGCGTGGTCGGCTACAGCGGGTGGGAGCCCGAGGGTGAGCGGGTGGTCAACCTGCTGTCCGGCTGGGACTCCGAGGTGCCGACGGGCTGGCTGCTCGCCGACACCGTCTTCACCGAGGCCAGCGCGCTCGGCATCGAGCCCGTGGTGGTCGGTCCGGCCCGCTACGAGTCCTCGGGGATGACCGCGAACGTGCTCGGCGGTGCCCGGTACACCGCAGCCGACAGCATCGCGCAGCGGGTCGACGCCGCACTGGCGGCGACGGCGTCCGGCCGATCGCTCGTCTACCTCTACGTGCCGGAGCTCGACTCGATCGGGCACAAGCACGGGTGGGAGTCCGACCGCTGGACCGCGGCGCTCGAGTCACTCGACGGCGAGCTCGCCCGGCTCGCGACCCGCGGCGCCGCCGACGTGGGCATCCTCGTGACGGCCGACCACGGCGTGCTCGACGTGCCGGCCGAGGCGAACATCGCGATGGACCCCGCGCTCCTCGTGGACGTCGTGGGGATCGCCGGGGACCCCCGCTGCCGACAGCTGGCCGTGCGCCCCGGCACCGACGTCCCGGCGCTGGTCGAGGCCTGGCGCACCCGCTACGGCAAGAAGGCGTACGTCGCCAGCCGCGACGAGGCCGTGGCCGCCGGGTGGTTCGGTGCCGTGGACGACCGCGTGCTCCCGCGCATCGGGGACGTCGTCGTGGTCGCGAGGGGGTCGTGGGCCTTCAACGACGACCGCGACCTCGACCCGCGCAAGGAGCCGAAGCGGATGATCGGGCAGCACGGTGCCATGACGGACGACGAGGTCTTCGTGCCCCTGCGGCTGGCGGGCGCCTTCGCGGGCTGACCCGGGCGGGAACGCGAGCAGCCCCGCGACGCGACGAGCGTGGCGGGGCTGCACCGGGCCTCCAGGCCGGACGGACCGGACCGAGGAGGCTGGATCAGGCGGGGTCCTCCGGGCGGGTGCCGAAGACGATCTCGTCCCAGCTCGGCATCGACCGGCGGTTGCGCTTCTTGCGCTCGGAGCGGCCGTCGGTCTCGGGAGCCGATGCCGGACGGTCGTCACGCTCGGGGGCGGAGGCCGGCGAGTCCCAGCCCTGGAGGGGGACGTCCACGACGCTGATGGAGGTCCCGCGGGGCTCGTCCTGCTGTTCGGTGAAGGATGCCGCCTCGCGCTCACCGCGCCGACGGCGGAGTGCCTCGAGCAGGTCGGCGGTCTCGTTGCCGGGCGAGCGTTCCTCGACGGGCGCGGCACCGATGCGGGGGAGCGGCGCACGGAGCGGACGCTCCTGGGCCTCGGGGGCCGGCGCGTCCTCGGTCTGCTCGACGCGGAAGGCACCGGAGTCGAAGCGCGTGCCGTCGGCGTCGTGGTGGTCGTTCTCCACCGCACGCAGGCGCGGAGCGATGCCCTCGTCGTCGGTGTCGGAGAGACGGTGGGCGTCGCCGTTGTCGGGCGTGAGCGTCGACGTCTTGGGGTCGAAGGACCACTGCGCGTCGTGCTCGACCTCGGACGCGGTGTAGCGGACCCGGACCTGCCACCCCTGCTCGGCGTTCTTCCACGACGCCCACGCGACGCCGGTCGCGTCACCGGCCTCGAGCTTGGCCTCGATGGCCTCGCCGAAGGTGTCGGGCGCCTCGGCGTCGGTCGGGGTGACCGGGACACGTCGTGCGGCGTCGAGGACGAAGGAGCGCTCGGCGAGCACCGGACCCTCGAACCGCCGGACGTACTCGACGTCGACGTCGAGCGCCGCTGCGACGTCGGCCGCGTCGGCGCCACCACGGATGCGGGCCTGCACGTCCTTCGGCGACACGCGCTTCTGGGGGCCGGCGTCGGGGTTGGCCTGGCGGACCTGGCTCGTCAGCGACGCGGTGACCGGCAACCGGTACTCGGTGCCGCCGTCGGTCGCGAGCAGGAGTGCCCCGGACTCGACTCCGATGACTCTCACGTCTTGCATGGTTGCGCCTCCCGAGCGTTGCGTACGGTCGTGCTCGTACCCCAGGAGTATGCAGCGGTGCATCCCCGTTGCCGCGGAGGCGCACGGGCGTGCCGCGGACTCCCGCACGCCCGGGGACGGTCCTCGTCCGCTGCCGGCCCCGCGCACCGTCCTCGTCCGCTCCCGGCCGCCGGGAATGTCCGACCACGACGGTGGGTTGCACGGCCTGACGATCCCGCACGGCGTTCGGTTTGCGCTCTCGCGGGTCGTGGTGCAAACTGTCGCCGCCGATCACCGGCGACGACCTCTCGACACGAGAAACGGATGGGCATGGCCACCGATTACGACGCCCCCAGGAAGACCGACGAATCCTCTGACTCGGAGTCGATCGAGGCCCTCAAGGAGCGCGTTCCCGACAAGATGTCGGGGGTCGTCGACGATGATTCGGACAACCCCGGCAGCTTCGAGCTCGCTGGACAGGACCTCAGCGACGTCGACCTCGACGTCGTCGTGCTGCCGCCGCAGGTGGACGAGTTCACCTGCGTCGAGTGCTTCCTCGTGAAGCACCGTTCGCAGCTCGACCACGAGTCGAAGCTCGGCCCCGTGTGCGCGGAGTGCGCGGCGCTCTGAGTCGCAGCTCCACCGGGACGGCCCGTCACCCTTCGTGGGTGGCGGGCCGTTCCGCGTTGCGGCGCAGGGCGGGCGCGGGCGTGCCTGGCGGGGGCGGGCGCACCTGGCGGAAGCGGGCGTACCTGGTCGGATCGGGCGTACCTGGGGGGATCGGGCGTACCCGGTCTTCCGGAACGACCAGGTGTGCCCGGAACCGCTTCCTCCTGCACCCGTTGTGAAAGGAACGGGCGGGGCGGGGGCGGTGCGAGCCGCCCGGCCCGCGCGCCCGCGCGTCAGGAACGCAGGGCGTCCACCACGGCCTGCGGGTTGCGCGCGCTGACCAGCCAGTAGGGCGTCGGGTCCGCCGGGTCCGTCACCTCGACGCGCACGACCCCGCGCACGTACCCGCGGAAGAGCGTCCACGCGCGGGCGTCGAGCGCCGGACCGCGCTGGGTCGTGGCCTCGGCGCCGGTGTGTGCGGTGGCCTCGCCGACGAGCGTCCGCGGCAGGTGTGCACGGCCGGCGCGGAACTCGGTGTCGGTGACCTCGATCGTCGGGGCGAGCGCCCAGAGCAGCACGACCACGCCGAGGTACATGCCGATCGCCACGAGGACGCCGGCCAGGACGCTGATCGGCAGGAACACGAGCAGGCTCGCGGGGATGACGAGCGCCGTCGCCAGGTAGAGGGCGGGCGGGGCCCAGAGTCGTTCGCGGTACACGGTCACCCCTCCATCCCACCACGAGTCGGGGCAGGTCACGGAACGGTCACGGAACGACCACGCTCGTGCACTACCCTCGTCTCGTGACCGAACCAGTCGACGTGCTCTGGACCGGGGAGAACGCCCCCGTCCACGCCCACCCCGGTGATGCCGGAGCCGACCTCGTCTCGACCGAGGCCTTCGTGCTGCAGCCGGGGGAGCGCCGTCTCGTCGGCACCGGGCTCCGGATCGCACTGCCGGACGGCCACGTCGCCTTCGTGGTGCCCCGGAGCGGCCTCGCGGCGAAGCACGGCATCACGATCGTGAACGCCCCCGGCACCGTCGACTCCGGCTACCGGGGCGAGGTCAAGGTCGCCCTGCTCAACACCGATGCGTCCGAGCCGTACGAGGTGCACGTGGGGGACCGCATCGCGCAGGTGATCGTCATGCCGGTGCCGCGGGTCACCTACACCCGCGTCGAGGAGCTGCCGGACACTGTCCGCGGCGAGGGTGGCTTCGGCTCCTCGGGCTACGGTGACCACCGCAGCGGCGCACTGTACGGTGCCGCCGACGACTTCCAGGAAGGAACGGGCGCATGAAGTTCGGTCGACGCAAGCGTGACGAGGTCGAGGTGGCGGACGCCGTCGCCGACGACGCCGTGATCGCGGGGACGACGCCGGAGGTCGACATCGCGACCGATGCCGACGCCGACCTCGACGAGGTGGACGCGGTCGCACCGACCGACAAGTCGGCTCCGGCCGACCGTGCCGACAACGGCCCGCACGACGAGACCGAGGCGAACCTGGTCCGCCCGTACGTCGACCTGGGCGGCGTGAAGGTCCTCCCGCGTGAGGGCCTGCACCTGCGCCTCGAGGTCGAGGAGGGTTCGCAGCGCGTCGTCGCGGTCGGGCTCGACTACGACGAGTCCACGCTCCAGGTCCAGCCCTTCGCCGCGCCCCGGTCCACCGGACTGTGGCACGAGATCCGCGCGCAGATCGCCGACCAGATCGAGCGGCAGGGCGGCCGCGTGGACGAGGTCGACGGCCCCTTCGGTCCCGAGCTCCGCGCTCTCGTGCCGGTCGTCGTCGACGGCTCCGGCGCGACCGACGGTGCACGCGCCGCACGCTTCGTCGGTGTCGACGGCCCCCGCTGGTTCCTGCGCGGCGTGATCGCCGGCAAGGCCGCGGAACAGCCGGACGACGCCGCAGAGATCGAGGAGCTCTTCCGCAGCGTGGTCGTCGTGCGTGGCACGACGCCGATGCCGCCGCGCGACCTCATCCCGCTGCACATGCCCAAGTCGACGCAGACCGCCGTCTGACGACCGTCCGCGACGAACGACCCACGACACGGCCTGGAGGCACGGTGCCGGACCACGACGAGACCCCCCGTCCCGCGGACGCGAGCGACCAGGGCGCGGCTCCGGTCGACGGGACGGCCGCGGGTGCGGTGCCGGCCGGCCCGGTCGCGGGCCCGCCGACGCCCGGTGCGGGCGCGGGGCCGACCGCGTCCGGACCGACGGTCCCGGTTGGACGGACGGCCCCGGCCCGGCCGGCTGGTGACGACTCCGTGGACGAGGGCGCCGTGCCGTCCTTCTCGGCGCAGTTCCGCGCGGCCGTGCAGAACGCCGGCATCGCCCGGGTCGCGCCGGGTGAGGCACCCTCCGGCCGTGCGCTGCTCGGGGCGGTCGGCGGCGTGCGCGGGCTCGCCGAGTCGGTGCTGCCCGGCTTCGCGTTCCTCGTCGTCTACGCGATCACGAAGGAGCTCGTGCCGAGCGTCGTGATCCCGGTGCTCGTCGGGCTCGTGTTCGTGGTGGTCCGTCTGGCGCAGCGGCAGTCGCTCGTGATGTCCTTCGCGGGCATCGCCGGCGTGGTCGTCTCGGCGGTCCTGGCGCTGGTCACCGGCCGGGCCGAGACGAACTTCATCCCCGGCATCGTCATCAACTCGGTGTGGCTCGTCGGACTGCTCGTCACCCTGGCGATCCGGTGGCCGCTGATCGGGGTCGTGGTCGGCTTCCTGCTCCCGCCGGACGAGGACGGCTCCCACGTCGACTGGCGTGCCGACCCCACCAAGCGCCGGGTGCTCACGGTGGCGACGTGGATCTGGGTCGGGCTCTTCGCGCTCCGGCTGGCCGTCGAGGTACCGCTGTACCTGACCGCGCAGGTCGAGCTCCTCGCCGCGGTGAAGCTCGTGCTCGGCGTCCCGCTCTACGCGGCCGTGCTGTGGGTCACGTGGTTGCTCGTCCGCACGGTGTTCGTGCGTCGGGAGGACACCGCCGCGGTGTAGAGTTGTCTCGACATCGAGACAGTTTCCCGGGGGCGCGCCAGCACCGTCGGGATTAGGTTTGCCTTGCTGGTGGGACGTTCCGACGCCCGCGATGATGAGGGCACACCGATCAGTAGGGAGGCGGCACAGTGGCTGCAGTCAACAGCTTCGGCTCGAAGGACACGCTCTCGGTTGGGGGTGTCGACTACGCGTTCCACCGGATCGACACGGTGCCGGGGCACGAGAAGCTCCCGTACAGCCTGAAGGTGCTGCTCGAGAACCTGCTCCGCACCGAGGACGGCGCGAACGTCACCGAGGAGCAGATCCGCGCGCTCGGCTCCTGGAAGCCCGAGGCCGAGCCGGACACCGAGATCCAGTTCTCGCCGGCCCGCGTGGTCATGCAGGACTTCACGGGCGTCCCGTGCATCGTCGACCTCGCCACCATGCGCGAGGCGATGGCACAGATCGGCGGCGACCCGAACAAGATCAACCCGCTCTCGCCGGCCGAGATGGTCATCGACCACTCCGTCGTCGCCGACCTGTTCGGCCGCGAGGACGCCCTCCAGCGCAACACCGACCTCGAGTACGAGCGCAACGGGGAGCGCTACCAGTTCCTCCGCTGGGGCCAGACCGCGTTCGAGGACTTCAAGGTCGTCCCGCCGGGCACCGGCATCGTGCACCAGGTCAACATCGAGTACCTGGCGAAGGTCACGTACACCCGCGAGTTCGACGGTGAGCTCTACGCGTACCCGGACACCCTCGTCGGCACCGACTCGCACACCACCATGGTGAACGGCCTCGGCGTGCTCGGGTGGGGCGTCGGCGGCATCGAGGCCGAGGCCGCGATGCTCGGCCAGCCCGTGTCGATGCTCATCCCGAAGGTCGTCGGCTTCAAGCTGTCCGGTTCGATCCCCGCCGGCGTCACCGCGACGGACGTGGTGCTGACCATCACCCAGGAGCTCCGCAAGCACGGCGTCGTGGGCAAGTTCGTCGAGTTCTACGGCGAGGGCGTCTCCGAGGTCCCGCTCGCGAACCGCGCGACCATCGGCAACATGTCGCCGGAGTTCGGCTCCACCGCCGCGATCTTCCCCGTCGACTCCGTCACGCTCGACTACCTGCGCCTGACCGGCCGGTCCGAGGACCAGATCGCCCTGGTCGAGGCGTACTCCAAGGCCCAGGGCCTGTGGCACGACCCGTCGGTGGAGCCCGCGTACTCCGAGTACATGGAGCTCGACCTCTCGACGGTCGTCCCGTCGATCTCCGGCCCGAAGCGCCCGCAGGACCGCATCGAGCTGTCGAAGGCCAAGGACCAGTTCGAGGTCGACCTCGCCAACTACGCGAGCATCGACCACACGCACGAGGACAAGGCCGTGGCGGACACCTTCCCGGCGTCCGACCCGGTCGCCGCCGCGCCCGGTGACGAGCACGCCGTCGACGACCTGCAGGACGCCCCCGCGTCCGAGGTCCCCGTGCACGCCTCGAGCGCGCCCGGCACGGTGTCGAAGCCGACGTCGGTCTCCGTGGCCGACGGTGACACGTTCACGATCGACCACGGTGCCGTCGCGATCGCCGCGATCACCTCGTGCACGAACACGTCGAACCCGTCGGTGATGATGGCCGCCGGCATCCTCGCGCGGAACGCCGCGAAGAAGGGCCTCAAGGCCAAGCCGTGGGTGAAGACCACCCTCGCGCCGGGCTCGAAGGTCGTCACCGACTACTACGAGAAGGCCGGGCTCACCAGCTACCTCGAGGACCTCGGCTTCTACACGGTCGGCTACGGCTGCACCACCTGCATCGGCAACTCGGGCCCGCTTCCCGAGGAGATCTCGCAGGCCGTGCAGGACAACGACCTCGCCGTCACCGCGGTGCTCTCGGGCAACCGCAACTTCGAGGGCCGCATCAACCCCGACGTGAAGATGAACTACCTGGCCTCGCCGCCGCTGGTCATCGCGTACGCCCTGGCCGGGTCGATGCACTTCGACTTCGACAAGGACGCCCTCGGCACCGACCAGGACGGCAACGACGTCTACCTGCAGGACATCTGGCCCGACGCGGCCGAGGTGCAGGACGTGATCGACACGTCGATCGACACCGAGATGTTCACCCACGAGTACGGTTCCGTGTTCGAGGGCGACGACCGCTGGAAGAACCTGCCGACCCCGACGGGCGACACGTTCGAGTGGGACACCGAGTCGACCTACGTCCGGAAGCCCCCGTACTTCGAGGGCATGACGATGCAGCCCGACGCGGTCTCCGACATCTCCGGTGCCCGCGTGCTCGCGAAGCTCGGTGACTCGGTCACGACCGACCACATCTCCCCGGCCGGTTCGATCAAGGCCGACAGCCCGGCCGGTCGGTACCTCGACGAGCACGGCGTCGACCGCAAGGACTTCAACTCCTACGGCTCGCGTCGCGGCAACCACGAGGTGATGATCCGCGGCACGTTCGCGAACATCCGCCTGCGGAACCAGCTGCTGGACGGCGTCGAGGGCGGCTACACCCGCGACTTCACGACGCCCGACGGCGAGCAGTCGTTCATCTACGACGCCTCGCAGCACTACCAGGAGCAGGGCATCCCCCTCGTCATCTTCGGCGGCAAGGAGTACGGTTCCGGTTCGTCGCGCGACTGGGCGGCGAAGGGCACGAACCTGCTCGGCGTCAAGGCGGTCATCACCGAGAGCTTCGAGCGTATCCACCGCTCGAACCTCATCGGCATGGGTGTCGTCCCGCTGCAGTTCCCGGCGGGTGAGACGGTCGAGTCGCTCGGTCTCGACGGCACCGAGGTCGTCTCGATCTCGGGGCTCACCGAGTTGAACGAGGGCCGCACGCCGAAGACCGTGCACGTCACCGCGGAGCCGAGCGAGCACTCGCCGGCCGGCAAGCAGACGGTCGAGTTCGACGCGGTCGTCCGCATCGACACCCCCGGTGAGGCGGACTACTACCGCAACGGCGGCATCCTGCAGTACGTGCTCCGTTCGCTCGTCTGATCCCTTCCACGAAACGCAACCGAGGCGGTTCCGCGCAGCGTCACAGCGCTGTGCGGGACCGCCTTCGTTGCGTTCTGCGGAGTGCGACCGGACGGACGGGAGGCGCGTGGCGGGGCCGCCACGCGCCTCCCGTCCGTGTCCCGGTCGCGCGGATAGTGTGGGGACCTGCCCCACGAAAGGAGCGCCCGTGAGCCTGCTGAGCAGCATCACGTCGCCGCGCGACCTCAGGCGTCTGTCCGACGCACAGATGACGGAGCTCGCCGCCGAGATCCGACGGTTCCTCGTCGCCGAGGTCGCGAAGACCGGCGGGCACCTCGGACCGAACCTCGGGGTCGTCGAGCTGACGCTCGCGATGCACCGCGTGTTCGACTCGCCGCACGACCCGTTCGTCTTCGACACGGGGCACCAGTCGTACGTGCACAAGCTCGTCACCGGGCGGCAGGACTTCTCGAAGCTGCGCGAGCGCGGCGGGCTGGCCGGCTACCCGCAGCGGAGCGAGTCGGAGCACGACATCGTCGAGTCCTCGCACGCGTCCTCGTCGCTGTCCTGGGCTGACGGGATCTCCCGCGCCTTCCGGCAGACCGGGCAGGACGACCGCACCGTGGTCGCCGTCGTCGGGGACGGCGCGCTCACGGGCGGGATGACGTGGGAGGCGCTCAACAACATCTCGGACAGCAACGACCGCCGCCTGGTGATCGTGGTCAACGACAACGGTCGGTCCTACGCGCCGACGATCGGGGGCATGGCGCGCTTCCTCAGCTCGGTCCGCACCCGCCGTGAGTACCGGGCGCTGTTCGAGAAGTCGCAGGCCGTCGCCTCGCGGTTCGGTGCGCCGGGTCGTGCGTTCTACCGGGGGGTCCGTGGCGGACTCCACGGGTTCCTGGCGCGGTTCACCAACAACGAGGCGCTCTACTCGAACCTCGACATCAAGTACATCGGGCCGGTCAACGGTCATGACCAGCGGGCCGTCGAGGCGGCGCTCCGGCAGGCGAAGGCCTACGGTGCGCCGACCATCGTGCACGCCATCACGGAGAAGGGCCACGGCTTCGAGCCGGCGCTCCGCGACCAGGCGGACCAGTTCCACGCCGTCGGGCACATCGACCCCGAGACGGGGGAGTCGCTCGACGTGTCGTCCGGGCCCTCGTGGACGTCGGTGTTCGCCTCGGAGCTGGCGTCGGTCGGTGCGGCCGACGAGCGGATCGTGGCGATCACCGCGGCCATGCTGCGGCCGACCGGGCTCCACCGCTTCCAGGAGCAGCACCCCGACCGGGTGATCGACGTCGGCATCGCGGAGCAGCACGCCGTGACGACCGCGGCGGGGCTCGCCTACGGCGGGCTGCACCCCGTCGTGGCGCTCTACGCGACCTTCCTCAACCGGGCGTTCGACCAGGTGCTCATGGACGTGGCGCTCCATCGTGCCGGCGTGACGTTCGTCCTCGACCGCGCGGGCATCACCGGGCCGGACGGGCCGTCGCACCACGGGATGTGGGACCTCGCGCTGCTGCAGGTCGTCCCCGGGATCCGCATCGCCGCACCGCGCGATGCCGCGACGCTGCGCGAGGAGTTCCGCGAGGCCGTCGCCGTGGACGACGCCCCGACGGTGCTGCGCTGGTCGAAGGGATCCGTCGGACCGGACGTCCCGGCGATCCGTCGGCTGCACGACGGCGTGGACGTCCTGCGGGACCCGTCCGAGGGGCAGGAACCCGACGTCCTGTTCGTCGCCGTCGGCTCGATGGTGCCGGTCGCCCTCGAAGCCGCCGGGCTGCTCGAATCGCAGGGCATCGGCGTCACGGTCGTCGACCCCCGGTGGGTCGTGCCGATCCCGACCTCGCTCATCGACCTCTCGCGCGACCACCGGCTCGTCATCACGATCGAGGACGGCGTCCGCGTCGGTGGAGTCGGGACCCGGCTGCGGCAGGACCTGCGTGCCGCCGGGGTCGACACCGGGGTGAACGAGCTCGGGCTGCCGGACGAGTTCATCGACCACGCCTCGCGGTCGCAGATCCTGTCGGACGTGGGGCTCACGGCGCAGGCGATCGCGCGGGACGTCATCGACCAGGTGGTCGGCACGAAGCTGCCCCAGGCGAAGCCGGCGCGGACTCGGGAGTCGGCCGACCACTGAGGTTGGTGCGGCGTCGGTCGGCGCGGCACCGGCGCGAGTCGCGGCACCGTTCGGCGTGCCGGCGCGTGGTTCGGTGTGCCGGCCTGCCGGCGCGTGGTTCGGCGTGCCGCAGCACGACCGGAAGCACCTCGCGCCACGGGTTCCCGTGGCGCGAGGTGCTTCCGGTCGTGCGGAGTGGCCGAGCCGGCGGCTAGCGCGAGGCGGGGCCGACGATCGCCGGGGTGTGGAACGTGCTGCCGAAGACGCGCTCCGAGGCGCCGGAGCGGTCGAGGTAGGGGCTGATGCCACCGGCCTGGAACGGGTAGCCCGCGCCGAGGATCAGACCGAGGTCGATCTCCTCGACGTGCTCGACGACGTGGTCCTCGAGCATGCGGTGCACCTCGTCGGCCAGGGCGTCCTCGAACCGCTGCTGCATCGTCGCCGCGTCGATCGGCTTCGCGTCCTTCTTCGACGGTGCGACGAGCTTCACGGCGGCGGGGTCGTACCCGGTGACGGTGCCCTTCTTGTCGCGGGTCAGGATCGTGCCGTGCTCCGCGATCCGCTTCAGGCCGTCACCGGGGTAGAAGCGCTCCGGCCATGCCGCGTGGTGCGAGTCGAGCACGTGCGCACCGACGGGCAGGCCGACGAGCTCGAGCAGCTCGAACGGCGACATCGGCAGGCCGAGGGGCGCAGCACCCTCGGCGACGGTCTCGAAGGGCGTGCCCTCCTCGACGCCGCGCATCGCCTCGCCGAGCACCCGAGCGAGCACGCGGTTGACGACGAAGCCCGGCTGGTCGGCGGTGATGATCGCGGTCTTCTTCAGGGTCTTCGCGACCGCGAGTGCGGTGACGAGCGCTTCGTCCGAGGTCTCGTCGGCCCGCACCACCTCGAGCAGCGGCATCACGGCCACCGGGTTGAAGAAGTGGAAGCCGACGAGGCGCTCCGGGTGCTCGAGCACCGACGCCATCTCGTCCACCGACAACGACGAGGTGTTCGTCGCCAGGATCGCGTCGGGCGCGATGACCTGCTCGATCTTCCGGAAGACGTCCTGCTTGACCGACATCTCCTCGAAGACGGCCTCGATCACCCAGTCGGCGTCGGCGAACGCGTCGTACGACACCGACCCGCTGACGAGCGCCGTGATGCGGTTCGCGTCGTCGGGGGAGATGCGGCCCTTCTCGCGGAGCTTCTCGACCTCACCGGCGATGCGCGCGACCCCGGCGTCCACACGGGCCTGGTCGACGTCGGTGATGACGACCGGGACGCCGAGACGGCGGGCGAACAGCAGCGCGAACTGCGACGCCATCAGCCCGGCGCCGAGGACGCCGACCTTCGTGATCTTCTTCGCCTCGACGCCCTCGGGAGCGCCGACGGGCTTCTTCGCGCGCTTCTGCACGAGGTCGAACGCGTACATCGACGCGGCGAACTGGTCACCGGCGAGCAGGTCGGCGAGGGCGTCGTCCTCGTCGGCGAACCGGTCGTCGAGCGAGCCCGACTTCGCTGCGGCGACGAGGTCGAGCGCACGGAAGGGCGACTTCGGGACGGTTCCGATCTTCGAGGCCACCTGCTGTCGCGCCACCTTGACCACGGTGCCCCAGGCGGCCTTCTCGAGCATGCCGGGCTCGTTCGCGCGCTTGACCTTCGTGCGGCCGCTGACGACCCCGTCGGCCCACGCGACCGCGGACGGCAGGAAGGTCACGGAGGGGATGAGCGCGTCGCCGATGCCGAGCTCGACGGCGGCCTTGCCGTCCATGAGCCGGTTGTTCTTGAGCGGGTTCTCCACGATGACGCGGAGCGCCTTCTCGGGACCGATCAGGCGGGGGAGCAGCGTGGCGCCACCCCAGCCGGGGATGATGCCGAGGAAGACCTCGGGCAGCCCGATGCCCTGCGCCGCCGAGGAGAACACGCGGTAGGTGCAGTGCAGGGCGATCTCGAGCCCACCACCGAGCGCGATGCCGTTCACGAAGGCGAACGACGGCACACCGAGGTCGGAGAGCTTGCGGAGCGTCGCGTGCCCGAGGGCGCCGAGCTCGTGGGCGACCTCGCGCGAGGGGAGCGCTGCCGCCTGCGACAGGTCGGCACCGGCGGCGAAGCAGTACTCCTTGCCGGTGATCGCGACCGCCTGGATGCTCCCGGCGGAGGCCGCTGCGCGCAGCGTGTCGAGCACGTCGGACAGCTCGCGCATGGTGCGCGGACCGAGCGTCGACGGGCGCTTGTAGTCCTTGCCGTTGTCGAGCGTGACGAGGGCGAGCGTGCCGCCGGACGGCAGCGGCACGTGCTTGACGTACGAGTGGGTGACGACCTCGTCGGCGCTGAGCTCGGTCAGCTGGTCGATCGGGGTGGTGGTCATCGTCAGGCCGCCTTCCGTGCCGCGCTCTTGCTGAAGTTCGGGTTCTCCCAGATCACGGTGCCGCCCTGGCCGAGGCCGATGCACATCGTCGTGATGCCGTACCGGACGTCCGGTCGCTCGGCGAACTGGGCCGCGAGCTGGTTCATGAGCCGGACGCCGCTCGACGCGAGCGGGTGCCCGACGGCGATCGCGCCGCCCCAGGCGTTGACGTTCGCGGCGTCCTGGGCGATGCCGTAGTTGTCGAGGAAGGCGAGCACCTGGACGGCGAACGCCTCGTTGATCTCGAAGAGCCCGATGTCGTCGATCGTCAGCCCTGCCTTGCGGAGCGCCTTGTCGGTCGCGGGGACGGGCCCGACGCCCATCACCTCCGGCTCGACGCCCGCGAAGGCGAACGAGACCATGCGCATCTTCGTCGGCAGGCCGTGCTGCTTCGCGCCGTCCTCGGAGGCGAGGAGGCTCATGGTGGCGCCGTCGTTGAGACCGGCCGCGTTGCCGGCGGTGACCCGTCCGTGGGGCCGGAACGGTGTGCGCAGCGCAGCCAGGGCCTCCAGGGTGGTGCCGGGACGCGGCGGCTCGTCCGCCGTGACGATGTCCCAGCCCTCGCCGGTGTTCACCTCGACCGGGACCACGTCGGGCTGCAGCTTGCCGGCAGCCCACGCGGCGGCGTAGCGCTGCTGCGACTGGACCGCGAAGGCGTCCGTGCGGTCCTTCGTGATGGCGGGGAAGCGGTCGTGCAGTCGCTCGGCGGTGCTGCCCATGACCAGCGCGTCGGTCGCGACCATGCGCTCCGCGACGAAGCGCGGGTTCACGTCGGCGCCGAAGCCCATCGGGTGGCGGCCCATATGCTCGACGCCGCCGGCGATGGCGACGTCGGCGGCGCCGAAGGCGATCGCGCCGGCGAGCGTGGTGACGCTCGTCATGGCACCGGCGCACATGCGGTCGATGGCGTAGCCCGGGACCGACTTCGGCAGCCCGGCGAGCATGCCGACCGTGCGGCCGAGGGTCAGGCCCTGGTCGCCCTGCTGGGTGGTGGCGGCCACGGCGACGTCGTCGACCGCCGCGCCGTCGAGCTGGCTGTTCCGGTCGAGCAGACCGCGCATCGCGTGGACCGCGAGGTCGTCGGCGCGGGTCTTCCAGAACACCCCCTTCTCACCGGCTCGTCCGAACGGTGTGCGCACACCGTCCACGAACACGACGTCTGCTGCTCTGGCCAATCCGGGCCTCCAGATCCTCTTCGATCGAGTCGGGGCACGTTCCGCCCCGACCGGCCGGGCCGAGCCCGGCGACGGTACCGACGCTATGCCCGCCGCCTGGGCGAGCGCATGCCGGTTGGGGTGTTCCTACGAGCCGGTGTTGCTCTCGGCAGCAGGCTGCTGTGCGGCGTCGACAAAGGCGTGCGCGATGATCGACGCCGTCTCCTCGACCTGCCACGGGCGGGCGTCGTGCCCGGCAAGGGCGGCTCCGACGGTCTCGGTCGCGATCGGTGTCGGCGGTTCCCAGGACACCACCCGGAGGGTCTCCGGGGTGAGCAGGTTCTCGACGGGGACGTCGAGCTCCTCGGCACGCGCGACGACGGCGGCGCGAGCGGCCTTGTAGCGGCGGTCGGCCTCGGGGTTGCGGTCCGCCCACGCGCGGGGCGGCGGGAGCGTGGCCTCGCCGGTGCCGCGGAGCTTCGGCAGGTCCTCGGTCGTGCGCCCCTCCTCGACGGCGGCCCACCAGCGGTCGAGTTCCGACCGGCTCGCTCGGCCGGTGAAGGCCTTCACGGCACCCAGCTCGGCCTTCGAGGTCGGGTTCGCCGCCGCTGCGGCGACGATGGCCGAGTCGGGCACGATGCGACCCGGGGCGGTGTCGACCTGGCGGGCGTAGGCGTCGCGTGCGGTCCAGAGCGACCGGGCGATCGCGAGGGCCCGGGCGCCGCGGAGCGCGTGCATGCCGGACAGGCGACGCCACGGCTCGGCCTTCGGGGGCTTCGGGGCGCGGGTCAGGACGGCGGCGAACTCCTCGGCGGCGATCCGCGACTTGCCGGCGGCGTCGAGCACCGCGGCGAGGGCGTCGCGCAGGTCGGGGAGCAGCTCGACGTCGAGCGCGGCGTAGACGAGCCAGGCCTGGGGGAGCGGACGCGTCGACCAGTCGGCGGCGGAGTGGGCCTTGGCGAGCGTGATGCCGAGGAGCTGCTCGACCACCGCGCCGAGACCGACACGGGGGAACCCGGCGATGCGGGCACCGAGCTCGGTGTCGAAGATGCGGGTCGGGACGAGGCCGACCTCCTGCAGGCAGGGCAGGTCCTGCGAGGCGGCGTGGAACAGCCACTCCTCGTCGACGATCGCGGCCTGCAGTTCCGCGAAGTCACCGATCGCGATCGGGTCGAACAGGAAGGCGCCCGCACCGCGGCGGAAGACCTGGATGAGGTAGGCGCGCTGCGAGTACCGGTAGCCGCTCGCACGCTCCGCGTCGACCGCGACCGGGCCGTGTCCGGCGGCGATCGCGTCGACCGCCTGCAGGTACTCGTCGCGGTCCTCGATCACGCGCACGGTGGCGTGCGCGTCCTCGAACGCGGGGTCGGCCGAGGCGCCCGACACGGCGTCGCGGGCCTGGCTGGCGGGGTCGGTCACTTCGTGGTCCTCCTCGGAGCCAGCAGGGTCACGCCGTCGGACGCCGGAGGGAGCCCCGCGAGCATCGCGACGATCTCCTCCCAGGCCTCGACGTGCGCGGTCAGGTCCTCGTCGCGGGGCGTCCACGAGGCCCGGAGCTCGAGCTGTGCGCCGTCGCCCTGGGCCGCGAGGTCGCCGTAGCCGCGCGAGATGATCTTGGTCGCCGTGCCCGACGCCCGGTCGTACGTCGCACCGTGGGCAGCGAGCGCGTCGACGAGCCAGCTCCACGTCACGTCGGCGACGAACTCGTCGACGCCGATCTCCGGTTCGAGCGGTGCCTGGGCGAAGGTCACGACGCGGAACGCGCCGCCCCAGCCCTCCGGTTCTGCGGGGTCGTACAGGGCGATGAAGCGGCCGGTCCCGAGGTCGGAGTCGATGCCGTGCACGGCGCCCGACACGTCCGCCGCGAGGGCGATCGAGTGCGGTGCGATGCGTGACGGCGAGGGGATCTCGGTGACGGTCGTCTCGGTGCGGGTCCGGCCCGGTGCGACGAACGCGCGCAGGCGTTCGAAGGCCTCGGGCTCTCGGGATTCGGACACGCTTGCAGACTAGGCTCCGGACCATGTCCCGATCAGCGCGACCCGCCGAGGACGTGACCCAGGAGACCGCACGATCGGCCGGGGTCGTCGCGCTCGGCGCGGGCATCGCGGCCGCTGCGGTCACCACCGCGGTCATCGGCGGCTTCGTCGCCGCCGTCGCCCGAGCGGTCGTCACGCCCGACCGGAAGCGCGTCGAGCGTGTCCCGATCCACGCGGTCGACACCGGTCGGATGACCGTGACGCTCGAACGGACCGCCGACACCGAGCTGCAGGGGCGCTACAGCCTGTGGTTCGGCGGCGGTACCGGGCACCTGCGCGTCGGTGAGGTGCTCGGCACCACCGACACCACGGTCACGCGTCGCATCATCGCGATCGACGCCGGCGACCCGACCGCGGCTCGGCGCGGGCGCTGGGGCGGGTGGTTCTACCTCACGCCAGGCGAGCTCGACGTGCCCGTCGAGGACGTCGACATCCCGACACCGAACGGCGCCGCGCCGGCGTGGGTCGTCCGCGCCGACGACCCCGACGCGCCCTGGGCCGTGCTCGTGCACGGTCGCGGGGTCACCCGCGCCGAGACCATCCGCGCCGTCCCGGTCTTCCGCGCCGCCGGCTACTCGGTCGTCCTCGCCTCGTGGCGGAACGACGGCGTCGCCCCGCGCAGCGAGGACGGACGCTACGGCCTCGGCAGCACCGAGTGGGAGGACGTCGACGGCGTGCTCCGCTGGCTCACCGCGCAGCAGGCCCGGAGCGTCGTGCTCATGGGATGGTCGATGGGCGGTGCGGTCGTCCTGCAGACCCTCGTGCGGTCGCGGTTCGCCGGGCTCGTCGACGGGATCGTGCTCGAGTCGCCGGTCGTCGACTGGCACGCGGTGCTCGAGTCGCAGAGCCGTGTCCTGAAGCTCCCGCGCCCGGTGCGCAAGGTCGCCCAGCGCATCCTCCGGACGCCCGTGCTGCACCACGTCGCCGGGCTGCACCACCCGGTGGACCTCCGGGAACTCGACATGGTCGCCCGAGCTGACGAGCTCGACGTGCCGATCCTCATCCTGCACAGCGACGACGACGGGTTCGTGCCGTCGTCGGCGTCGCACGAGCTGGCGCGGGTGCGGCCGGACATCGTCCGGCTCGAGGTGCAGACGACGGCGCGGCACACGAAGCTCTGGAACCACGACGCGGACTGGTTCGACGCGCGGATCCTCGCGTGGCTCACCGAGGTGGTGCAGCCGACGGACGCGACCAGCGCGCGGTAGACGAGAACGATGGTCGGACGGGAGGCACGGTGCCAGCTGGCACCGTGCCTCCAGGCCGTCCTGGGTCAGGGTCGGTCGTCGTCCTGGTCGTGCCGCAGACGTCGCGCGATCGTCGTCGCGAGGACCGCGGTGCGGTCCGGTGTGAACGCGACGGTCGCGACCACTCCGGGAGCGTCGAGAGCGCAGAAGGGGAGGTCGTCAGCGTCGAAGCGTGCCACTGCGGCGACGAAGGACTCGAGGTCGAGGACCGTGAACCCCCGCTCGGCGGCCAGACCGTACTTGGTCGCGAACGTCTCCGCGGTCGTTCGAGCGCCCTGCTCGACGAGTCTGATGCGGTCGTCGGGCGCGAGGAGTCGGACGAGTTCGAGGGCCCGGTCCGCGCCGGGTGCCGCGGTCGCGGCGAGCAGCGTCGCGAGTTCAGCGGCGCTGATGGTCTCGACCCCGGCGGTACGGTCAGTGACCGTAGCGGACAGGAACGCGCCGTCCGACGCCCGGAGCAGGACCGTGAGGACCTCGTCGCCGAGGTCGACCTACCGGACCAGCACCGGGTCGTGCCCGAGCTCGTCGAGGGGCGTCACGAGGGCATCGTCGCGGGGCGTCCCCGCTCGTCTGCTCCGGCGGAGTGCGCGGGCGATCGCGGCGGCAGGGGCGTCGTACCCGAGCACGTCCGCGTCGTCCGGCACGGCGTCCAGGATCTCGTGGGCTCGGGTGGGGACGTCGAGGCGTCTGGGGAGGGTCAGGCGGAGCAGTGGCACGCTCGTGCCGGAGGTCGTCACGTCATGCCTCCACGAGGATGCGGGGAGCAGCCGGAGCGTGTCGGCTGTGGCCGTGCCGACTACCGGACACCGTGACCTCCGTCGCCCTCGTCCGCGGCGCGGATGAGCTGGTCCGGCCGGGGGAGTTCGGCCGGCATCTCCGTCGTGAACCACGGGAGCTCGAAGGAGTCAATCCGGCCGTCGAGCATCCACACGAGGACTTCACCCGCGAGCGGTGCCTCGTCCGTGCGGTAGGCCAGCGATCCCGGCAGACGACCGTCGGGCAAGTCGGCTCGGGGTGTCTCCGCGAGCACGACGTCCCAGATCCTCGGAGCTGTCTCCTGGACGGCTCGCACCGCCTCGGCCTGCTGTCGGAGTTCCGCCGCTCCCGGCGCGGGGAGCGTGTCGAGGAACGCGAGCAGGAGCGACTGGACGCGGTACGCGGCGAGGTCAGCGTCTCGAGTGCCGATCGAGGGTACCGCGACCTCCGGACCGAACAGCCGCTCGAACGCTTCCGAGACGCCGATGACCGAGGGATCCAGGACCACGGAGGCCTCGCCGCTGTGGAAGAAGTCGATGCGGAGGACCGCCCGGGCCGGGTCAGCCGCGGCGCCGAACGGGACGCCGAAGAACTCGCCGTCGATCAGCTGGTCGTTGTCACGGACGAGCGTCAGCATCTCGTCGTGTGAGAACCACAGGCCAGGTGGCGGTGCTGCTCTGAGACGACGGTCCCACTCGTGCACGTTCACCGTCGATCCCGAGCGCACGACGATGTCGAGATCGGTGACGAGCCACCGGAGCGGTGGGACGGTCAGCGATGTGAAGACGTCGTGGAACGCGGGGAGCAGGTGTTCGTCCGACGGCCGTGTCCGGAAGGACAGAAGGCCGCTTTCGGTCTCTGGGTGGTGGAGCCAGATGGCGGGGCCCCCGCCCGGCATGATGATGATCCTGGTCGGGGGCGTCTCCGGTCCGATGTAGTGCCACGACTCGAACTCGGGGTGCGGTCCGGCGGTCAGACGCGAGCCGTCGGAGAACGTCATCGACAGCGTCGAGCCCGTGGCGTGCGCCTCGGTGACCACGAGCGTGTGCAGGCGGAGAGCCGGCACCAGCCCCGACTTGTCGCCCTCCGGATCGATCATCGTTGCGGTGTCCGGTGACCCACCAAGGGAGAACGGACACTCGAGGATGACGGTGGCGCCGTTCGAGAGCAGGAGTCGGAGCGAGTAGTCGACCCAGATGGCGTCGATCGTCTCTCCGACGAGGAGCAGGGGGACGTCCTCGATGGCCAGTTCGCTCATCGTTCGCTCTTCCGCGGGCGGTCCGGATTCGTGCGTGCTCGCTCAGAAGGTTGAGCGGCCAGCTCGTGCATCCGCGCGTCCGCCTCAGTCTTGTAGATCTCACCCCAGGCGATGCTCGCAGGCATGTCATGGGCAGGCTGGTCGACGTCAGGCAGACAGATCTGCACGAAGTGCGGGAAGGCGGGGAACGTCCAGAGGTCTTCGTCCTCGAACCGACTCCACAGCAACAACTCGCTGATGCCGAGCGGGTGACCGAGCTCCTGACCGTGGACGGGTGGATCGCAGCTGACCATCAGCGCATGACGACCGTTCGGGAGCTCGACCGGTCGTTCGACCTCGCACCGGAAGACGGACGAGAACCGCAGGCTGTCCATGGACGAGAGGAAGAACACTTCTTGCATGTCAGAACTCCGGTCTGATGCCGAGATACACGATCAATCGAACAGCTTCGCCGACGCTATCCCCGGTCGGTGCCGAACTTCTTCGAAAGCCGGAAGCCAGCGACGGATGCCGTGATGTGCCTGGATGGCTTTCTCCAAGATCAGCGGCGAGTCGATCGCGCGACGGGGAATCTCCTTCGACTCGGATTCTGTCGCATGCCGAACCTCGGAGCCGCTGAATTCGTGATCTTGACGCCATCGAGTTCGGCAGCCCCGTAGGTGAAGGCAGGCAGATACCGCTCAGAGTCGGCGGCAGCGTGTCCGATCATCTCCCACATTCCTGGTCGAAATCGGGAGTCGAAGATCAGCCGGGAAAACAGCGGTTCCGACCCCGTCAGATCGTCGAGTCTGAGCGACGGGTCCTCGTCAGCTCCGAAGATTCGGTCGAGGATGATGACGTAGAGAGCAGACATGTACTCGCTTACGACCTGGCCGGCCGAGCGGCGCTGGTCGTCGACGGGAATCGTGAACACTTCGCCGATGGACACGTCGGAGACGCTCCTCGCATTGTTCAACATCAAGCGACCGATGCTGTGGTGAGCCTTGAAAGACCTATCCAGCACCATTGGCGAGGCGATCGCGAGACGTTGACGCTGGCCCCGGTGCAAGCCGAACTCAGTCCGGGAAGAGTTCCGACGATGATGGCATCGGCACCCAGCGCACCTTCTCGAGAGCGGGATTTCTGGGTGCCACACCGGCAGCCATCATCAGGAACTTCTCGATGAGCATGGGCGATCGCGTCGTTCTCGGAGGGATGGTAGCGGCTTCTTCGGCGGTCGCCGCGCGGGTCCTCGTCTCATCGAAGCTCGTAAGTCGGACGCCCCCGGTTTCTGGCAGCCCCCAGGTGGAAGCGGGCAGATACCGCCGATTGTCGGTCTGCGCCTGGGTGACCACTTCCCACATTCCCGGCCGGAATCGCGCGTCGTGGGTCCAACTGGCCACGATCGGCGGGTGCATCAGCGCGGCGAGCGCATCGGGGATCGCGACCGGATGCCGAACGAGGTGGTCGAAGACAACGACGAAGACCGCACCCTCGCCGACATGCAGAACTTGACCGACATAGGCGCGATCGTCGTCAATCTTCACACTGAAGACGTCGCTGACCCTGACCTCCAGGACGTCCTTCGAAGCACTCAATACGGATCCCCTCCTGCTGCTTGGTAGCGCGCCTCGCGCATCTGGTGTCGTTTGTTCTCGAGCAACCCATCAGGATTGCCCTTGTTGGTCGGACCGCCGAGACGCCCACGAGGCGTCGTGTCCGTTGTCCGTGAGCCAGTCCTGCACCGCCGTCACGAGGGACTGTGCGTGCAGCGTGCCCCAGCACGTGTTGCACCCCGACTCGTAGTCGGCCAGGGCGTTGCGGAACGACGACACCGCGCCGGACAGGGAGTCGTCGGCACCACGGGTGCTCGAGGCGAACGATCGGAGATCGGCCGGCACCGCCGACGACGTGCCCCCGCTGCCGCCACCGCCCGCCGGGATCGTGCGACTGCGGACCGAGACCGCATCGGCCTGGAGCTGGGGCTCCGGCTCGGGTTCCGGGGGCTTCGGGTCGTCCTCGGCGCCGAACCACGTCGACACCTCGTGCGCGGCACCGACGAAGAAGTTCTCCTCGCGCTCGCGCTTCCGAGCCTCCCACGCCTTGGCGTCGGCCCGTCGTCGGTCCTCCTGCTTCGCCGCCTCGCGCAGCTCGTCGACGAAGCCGACCAGGGACGACAGCGCGTCCGAGAGCTTGCTCGCGCTGCGGGAGGCGATGCCGGCGTTGTCGGCGAACACCTGCGAGAAGTACCCGCGGAACTCGCGTCCCGCGCTCGTCACCGCAGCGGCACGCGTCGCAGTCTGTCCGTTGATCGCGGACGCCAGGTTGCGCGCCGCGGTCTTCAGTGCGTCGGCGTCACCGTACGAGTACCCAGTCGGATCGTTGCCGTGGACCTTCGCCATGATGTCTCCCCCCGATGACTCCTCGATCTTGGCACGGCAGGAGGGCGGATGACCAGGAGGGGAAATATCGCGTACGGACAGAGTGACGAACGGGAGGCGGGGGGGGGGGGGGGGCCCCGCCCCCCCCCCCCCCCCCCCCCCCCCCCCCCCCCCCCCCCCCCCCCCCCCC